>JAFQED010000035.1 GCA_017415765.1 Desulfovibrio sp.
CGCAGCTTCAGCCAGAACAAGCATCGCCATGTGGATGACCGCCCCTATGGCGGCGGGCCGGGCATGGTCATGCAGGGGGAACCCGTGGCAGCAGCCCTGCGTTCCATAGAACAGCCGGGGCGCATCCTGCTGCTCAGTCCCGGCGGTCGTCCCTTCACACAGGCCTGGGCGCGGGAGCTGGCAAAGGAAAGCGACATCACCCTTGTCTGCGGGCGTTACGAGGGCTTGGATGCCCGGCTGGGACAGCTCTTCCCGCTGGAGCCGGTGAGCGTGGGCGAAGCCGTACTCAACGGGGGCGAAACTGCGGCCCTGGCCGTGCTGGAAGCCGTGTCCCGCCTTGTGCCGGGCTTTATGGGCAAGGAGGAATCCGGCGAGGAAGAAAGTTTTTCGCACGGCCTTTTGGAATACCCTCACTATACCCGGCCGGAACAGCTGGAAGGCCTGGCCGTACCGCCTGTCCTGCTGGGGGGCGACCATGCAGCCATTGCCCGCTGGCGGCGTAACGAGGCCCTGCGCACTACCTTGACCGTACGCCCCGACCTGCTGGCAACGGCCCCACTGGATGCAAACGATGCCCGCCAACTGGCCCAAATGCCGCGCAAAAGCGTTGCCTGCAACCTTTCCTTTTGCCTCCTGCACTATCCGGTCATGCTGGATGCAAAAAAATCTGGCACTGCATCTTTGACAAATCTTGACATCCACGATATATCTCGCATTTCCCGCAGCTACGCGATGGGATCTTTTTATGTGGCAACGCCGTTGGAAGACCAACGCCATCTGCTGGAAGATATTTTGCGACACTGGACAAAAGGTGTCGGCAGCAAAAACAAGCCGGACAGGGCGCAAGCCCTGGACAGGGTTTGCCCTGTCCCCACGCTGGGAGCTGCTATCGACCACCTTGCCCGTATCAGCGGGCAAGACGTTAAGGTAGTGGCCAGTTCTGCGGTTTGGCCGGAGGGAAAGCCATCCCCGATTCCGGTCACTCCCGCCACAGTGCGGGAATGGTGTCGTGAAGGCCCTGTGCTGCTGTGTCTTGGCACAGCGCAAGGGCTGGCCCCCGAAGTTCTGGCTTGCTGCCATGCCCAAATTCGGCCTCTGCGTTTTTTGGGCTACAACCATTTGTCGGTTCGCAGTGCGGCAGCCATCTTGGCCGACAGGATCCTGGGCGATTTTTTCTGACGCCCGGCCAACGTGTGCACGAGGACGATACGTCAGCGGTTTGCAAGGAGTTTGTGATGAACGTCATCAAAAAAATCGAAATGGAAAACATGCGTATGGATATGCCTGCCTTTCGCTCCGGCGATACGGTCAAGGTACACCTGCGCATCGTGGAAGGCGAAAAGGAACGTATCCAGGTCTTCCAGGGCAATGTGATCCGCATCAAGCGCGGCACTACCAATGCCAGCTTCACGGTTCGCAAAATTTCTGACGGCGTGGGCGTTGAACGTATCTTCCCGCTCAACTCCCCCTTCATCGACCGCGTGGAACTGGTCACGCAGGGCCGTGTGCGCCGCAGCCGCCTCTACTATCTGCGCGCCCTCAAGGGCAAGGCGGCCCGCATCAAGCCCCGTGGCCGCTTCTGATAGCCTGTCTGCCGCTGACAGTACAGCTATGGCCGACAAGACCGGGATATCCCGGCCTTGTCGGCCTATACGCGTTGTGTATAGCTGGTACTGCCATCCGGCCCAAAGCAGCGGCATGAGCTGCACTCCCGTGGGGCAGTCTGCACTGCCATACAGGCTGTTGACCCCGTGAGAGGATGACGCGGCCATGAAGTCCCACTCCTACTCCGCCTCCCTTCAGGGAGCATTACCCGGTCTGGCATTACCTGATAAAATGTTGCCCCCCAGCCTCCCCCCCCTGCTGGCCGGTATTGACGAGGCTGGGCGCGGCTGCCTGGCTGGCCCGGTGGTAGCGGCGGCTGTCATCCTGCCAGGGGAGTTCTGTCTGCCCGGCCTGACCGATTCCAAAGCCATGACAGCCCAGGCGCGCGAGGCACTGGGCCCGACCATCAAGCGTACAGCCCTGGGCTGGGGATTGGGGGTCGTCTGGCCTGCGCGCATTGATGCCATCAATATCCTCCAGGCTACCTTTGAGGCTATGTCCCGTGCTGTGGGCTGTCTGCCTCTTGTGCCGACCCGTTTGCTCATTGATGGCAACAAGACCCTGCCAGAACCTGTTCTGCGCCGCTTCTGGAGGCACGAACAGGCCGTCTCCCTCCCCGGACAAAAGGCCATTGTACGGGGTGACAGCCTTGAACCGGCCATCTCCGCAGCCTCGGTACTGGCCAAGACCTTTCGCGACAGGCTCATGCAGCATCTGGCCCGCCGCTGGCCCGGTTACGGCTTTGCAGAACACAAGGGCTACGGAACCAAAGCCCATTATGCGGCACTGGCCCGGCTTGGCCCCTGCCCGCAGCACCGCTTGACATTTCGGGGGGTTGCCAAACCAGGCACAGCGCAGGAGACAGCACGACAGGTACCACAAAGGGCAGGGCAGGGACGATTGTGCTGAAAAAGCTCCGTACCATGTTGTACCCAAAGCAGACGGATGAGGCGCGACACCTCCGCCTTGGGCAGGAGGGAGAGGATGCCGCAGCGCACTTTTTGCAAGAACAGGGCTATGTCATTCTGGCCCGCAACTGGCGGCAAGGTCGGCTGGAGCTGGACATCGTCTGCCGTCATGCCGATGAGCTGGTTTTTGTGGAAGTCAAAACCCGCAGTTCACGCCGCTACGGTGGCCCGCTGGCGGGCATCAGTCCGGCCAAGACCCGTACCCTCTGTCGGGCGGCGCAAGCCTGGCTGAGTTCCCATTCCGCCTGGGAAAAACCCTGCCGCTTCGATATTGTCTGCCTTGTCCGTCAGGGCGGGAAATTTTCTGTGGAGCATTATCGCCATGCCTTCGACCTCTGCCTGTCTCTGGATAGTGGCCACGCCCCTTGGCAACCCTGGTGATCTTTCACCCCGCGCCCGTGAGGTACTGGCCGCTGCCGACCTTATCCTTGCCGAGGACACGCGCCGGGCTGCCCGCTTGTGCGCCGTGTGCGGGATTGAGGGGCGTCGTTTCCTGAGTTTTCATGACCACAACGAGTCCCAACGGCAGGAGGAAACCCTGAACCTTTTGCGGCAGGGCAAGCAACTGGCACTGGTTTCTGACGCGGGCACTCCCCTGCTGGCCGACCCCGGCTACAGGCTGGTACGGGCCTGCCGACAGGAAGGACTGAAGGTTTCGCCCGTTCCCGGCCCATCTGCCCCGACGGCGGCACTGTCTGCCGCAGGTATTGCCCCTCTGCCCCACTCCTTTCTGGGCTTCCTGCCACGAGACATGGGCGGGCGCGAAGCCCTGTTGCGCGTCTTTGCCCACATGCCCGGCTCGCTCATCTTTTTTGAACGCAAGGATCGTCTCAAGGACAGCCTTGCCGTGGCAGCGCGTCTGCTGGGGCCACGCGAGGTGGTCGTTTGCCGTGAATTGACCAAAACCCATGAGGAATTTATAGTGGGCAGACTGGAAGACGACACATGGCTGCCCAATGAGCTGCTGGGCGAGATCACTGTCGTCATCGGGCCACCAGAACAGATGGAACGCACCCCGCAAGCCCGTGTGGAGGCCCTGATCCGACAGGAGATGGCCCTTGGTGGCAAGCCACGAGAGATAGCCCGCCGCGTGCAGGAACAACTGCAAGGCTGGAGCGGCAAGGAGGTCTATGCCCTGATCACCCATAGCGATTTGACTGTCCACGCGGACAAGGCTTAGCCCATGTTGCCAGCCCGCATCGCCCTGTGCTGCCTTGCGCGCACCTTTTGCATCAACGCGGCCATAACGGCCCGTGGTATGCAGGAGATAGGGCTTGCCTGTGTGCTGGCCCCGGCCCTTCAGTACCTGTATCCCGACCCGGCCGCGCGGGCGCGGGCTTTTGCCCGGCATGGCGGGCACAGCAATACCCATGTTTTCATGGCCCCGCTCCATGTGGGCATCCTCCTTGCTCTGGAATGTCAGGCAGCCCGTTCCACCCTGCCAGAAGCAGCCATCCCTGCCTTGCGTGACACATTGGGAACAACACTTTCTGCCCTTGGCGATGCCTTTTTCAGCGGCACACTGCTGCCGTTCTGGGCTTTGGGCAGCATCTGCCTGATTTTGGCCGGGCTGCCCGGCCTGACCCTGCTGCTGGCCTGTTTTCTGCTTCTGGCACTTCTGGCCTTCCGTGTCCTGGCATTTTTTGCCGCCCTGCGGCATGGCATTGCCGTACTTGTCCAGCTCAGGCGGCTGGATCTCATCAACCGGGCAGGTCGTCTTAAAACCATCAATACTCTTCTGACCTGTCTTGCCTTCTGGCTGGTCTGCCGCACATCCGGCATGGGCTGGCAAGCATCTGCCCTGGCAGGGATGGCTGTCATGGCAGGAGCCTGGCTCACAGGCCGTCTGCACCTGCCACGCATCCTGCTGTGGCCGGGTCTGCTGGCCGTCCTGATTCTCATGGACGAAACCCTTGCGGCTATGTAAGATGTCGCGTGTGAACCAAAACCCACAAGGCAGGGAACATTGATAGAAGAAACCCCACGCGGGCTGGCCCTGCGGCTGACACTCAGCCTGAAAAACGGACTGCACGCCCGCCCCGCTGCCCGTCTGGCGCAGGAGGCCCAACGCCATGACGCAGACATCCTGCTGATCTGCGATAACGGCGAGGCCGATGCCAAGAGCATGCTGGATGTCCTTTCCCTTTCACCCGCGCCCGATGCGGAGCTGACCCTGCTTGCCAACGGCCCTGATGCCCGCGTGGCCTTGCAGTCCCTTGCCCAGTTTCTGGCAAACCTGCAGGATTGACATGGCCCGTGCAGTCTTGTTCGGTATCCCCGTTTCTCCCGGTATCGCCATCGGCACAGTGCGCTTTATGCACGATATGCGCCAGAGCGAAGAACGACACATCCCGTCGGAAGAAATCCCGCAGGAGCAGATCGCCCTGCGTGCCGCTGCCGCAGGGGTACGCACGGCACTGGCCCAGACCATGCGCAACGTGCCGGAAGAGCTGGCCGAATACCGCGATGTCATTGCCGCCCAAATGGAGCTGGCGCGAGACCCCAAGCTGCTCAATGCGGCCCTTGCCCGCATCGAGCGCAAGGGTATTTGCGCCGCATGGGCTCTCGATCTCACCATTGAAGAACTGTGTGAGCTTTTCCGGGGCATGGATGATCCCTATCTGCGGGACAGGGCACAGGATATTCGTGCTGTAGGTCTGCGTATCCGGGAATGTCTTGCGGGGGTGCTGCCACGCGAGGCCGATAAAGGCCCCAGTCTATTGGTGGCAGAAGACCTTTCCCCTGCTGATGTCATGGAGCTGGATCTCAAGGGGGTACTGGGCATCCTTACGGTAGAGGGTGGCCCCACCTCCCACACGGCCATCCTCTCACGCGGCTTGCGCATCCCGGCACTGGTGGGCATCACCGGTCTGCTGGAAACAGCCAATGAAAATGAACCGGCAATAGTGGACGGCCTCAGTGGGCGCGTTTTGCTGGGCCCCGATGCCGCCGACCTTGCCCACTATACGGCCCGCCGGGACGAATACAGCCGCTGGGTGCAGCAGACACGCCGCAATGCCTGCTGGCCCGCCGAAATGTGCGATGGGGTGCGGGTGAGGGCACAGGCAAATCTGGAAAGCCCGGACGAACTGCCCGGCTTTGCCGAAAGTGGCGCGGACGGCGTGGGCCTGTACCGGACGGAATTTGCCTACCTCAAGGGGGAACTCCCCACTGAGGAGGAGCTTTTCAGGGAATACGCCGCCGTGGTGGCCAAGGCCGCGCCGCAGCGCGTTGTCTTTCGCACGCTGGACGTGGGCGCGGACAAGATGCTGCGCTCCCAGGCTTCACTCAAGGAGCCTAACCCTGCGCTGGGTCTGCGGGGCATCCGCTTTTGTCTGCGGCATCAGGGTATTTTCCGCACCCAGTTGCGGGCCTTGCTGCGGGCTGGGGTGGCGGGCAATGCGGCCTTGCTGCTGCCCATGATTTCCGGCCTGGGAGAAGTGCAGTCTGTGCGGCGTATCCTGCGGGAACTGCACGAGGAATTGCAGGCCCAGAATCTTGCCCATGCCACCGGGCTGCCACTGGGCGTCATGATAGAAACCCCGGCCGCCGTGCTGATTTGTGATGTGCTGGCCAGGGAATGTGACTTTTTGAGCATCGGGACCAACGACCTTATCCACTATCTCATGGCCATCGACCGCAACAACCGCCATGTGGCCTACCTCAACGAGCCACTGCATCCGGCCGTGATGCGTTCGCTGAAGCGCATCATTGATGCCGGGCATCGCGAGGGCATTGGCGTTTCTGTCTGCGGTGAACTGGCTGCTGACCCCTGCGGATTGGCCATCCTGCTGGGGATGGGGGTGGATGCTGTTTCGGCCGCGCCCTGCTTTGTGCCGGGCATCAAGCATATGATCCGCCAGTTACGCGCCTCCACCTGTCAGGAGCTGGCCCACAGCATCCTCATGAGCACCGATGTGCAGACCTGCCGCCATATGGTACGGGAAAAACTGCATCAGTCGCTCGGGCCGGAACTGGCCTTCCACACAACCAGCCTTCTCGGCCAGAGCCAGCCATGAGCCAAAAAGCATCAGCCATCGCCGTCAATAAAAAGGCACGTCATCTCTATGAACTATCGGATTTCCTTGAGGCAGGTATTGCCCTGACCGGGTCGGAAGTCAAAAGCATCCGTGCCGGTAAGGTCAACTTTATCGACAGCTATGTGGACTTCAGACACGGCGAGGCCTGGCTGCGCTCTCTGCATGTGGCCCCCTATGCCAATGCGGGCTATGCCCCGCAGGAACCTGACCGCCCGCGCCGCCTGCTCCTCCACGCCCGCGAGATCGCACGGCTTGCGGCCAGTGTGGAGCAAAAGGGGCTGACCGTGGTGCCGGTGCGCCTTTACCTCAAGCACGGCAAGATAAAGGTTGAGATCGCCCTGGGTCGCGGCAAGAAGCTGCATGACCATCGCGAAAGCCTGAAAAAACGGGCCGAAGAGCGCGACCTCGCCCGCGAACTCCGCTGACAGCGCGGGCCATGCGCCACCCGCCCCTGCAAGCCCCCCTGTTCTGGCAAGTCTGCCTTGTCTTCTGGATAGGGGGCGTCTTGTCGGCGGTCTGGCCGCTGCCCGGACTCTGTTGCCTCGCGCTGCTCTGCTGGCTGGATACACGTCTGCACCATTGGCCCCGTTTGCTGCTGGCAGTTGGTCTTGCCCTGACAGCCCTGCTACTGGCCCAGCACCGCCTTGCGCCTCCTGCCGCACCTGCCTGGCTGGGGGGAAAGGGCGTCCAGCGCGTCTGCGGCGAAATCATGGACGTGCAGGGCTTGCCGGATCAACGTCTGCGCCTCTTGCTGGCTAATGTCCGCCCAGAGCGACCAGTCGGGCAAGAAGCAGCCCCAGCCCTGCCCGGCCTTGTGGCCTGGACATGGGAGCAACCGTGGCAACAGGAAGAGACAGGCTACGCAGCCTCGGCCAGTACGCCCCATCCCCCGGCCCAACACAGAGAAATTTTCCACACGCGCCCACTGGCCGGGCAGTCGGTCTGTCTCAGTCGCAGCCCGCGCCCCATGAACAGCCCCGCCAACTTCGGTCTTGCCCGCTGGGACACATACTGGACAGCCCGTAATGTACACTGGCGGATATGGAGCCAGGGCAACAAGGGCCAGCCGGATTTTTACGGTACAGGAACATCCCCGGCCCGCTGGCGCGAGGATCTGCGCCACTCGTTCGTGGCTGCCCTGGATCTTATCCCGCCCCTCCCGCAAACTCACCAGCCCGTGGAGGCCCTCAGCACTGGCTGGCTGGAAGAGCAGGGGCGGGCCATCCTGCCAGCCCTGCTCTTCGGGGATCGCTATTTTCTTGCACATGACAGCGTACGGCTATTTTCTGCCGCGACCCTTGTCCACAGCCTTGCCCTTTCCGGCCAGCATCTGGTCGTGGCTGGTTTGGCAGGGCTTTTGTGCATCATGGGTCTGGCCAGGCTGTATCCCCGACTCTATCTTTGGCGGCCACGGGCCATGCTGGCCGTATGGCTGGCCTGTCCACTGGCCCTGTCCTATCTCTGGCTGGGCAATGCCCCGGCCTCCCTGTTGCGGGCAACCTGCATGTTACTGGTGCTGGCTGGCTGTCTGCTGCGCCAACAGCCCCGCACGACCCTTGACCTGCTTTGGACGACCCTGGCCTGTATCTGCCTTGTTTCTCCCCTGAGTGTACTGGACACGGGCTTGCAGCTTTCGGCCCTGTGCGTGGGCACTATCGGACTGGCCCTGCCGTGGCTGCGGCGTGTTTTACCAGCCCCGGCAGCGGCCGCTGCCCCCCTGCCCTACCGCTTGTGGCGACGGGCATTGCGTGGGGGGGTCTCCATTTTCTGCATCTCCTGTCTCATCCAGATCGCGCTCTTGCCGCTGAACCTGCTGCTTTTTGGCAATGCGGGATTCTGGTTTCCCCTGAACATGCTCTGGCTGCCCGTGGTGGATCTTTTTGTCTTGCCTGCCGCTTTTCTGGGCTTGGGCCTTACAGCCTGCGGGCTGGATACCGCCGCAGGCTGGCTGCTGCAACTGGCGGCACTGCCCTGCCAATGGCTGACGACCCTGCTGGCCTGGCTGGACAAGGCAAACCTGTTACAAAGCCCGGCCCTGCTGCGCCCGCACTGGTCTGCCCTACCGGCCTTTGCCTTACTGGCCTGCGCTCTTGGCAGCCGTTTTTCCGGCCATAACAACAGGGGTGGCGGCCGCAAACTGCTGTTGGCTGGTCTTGTCCTGCTCTGCCTTGGCCCCTGTCTGCGCCTTGTCCAGAGTATGGAGGACAGCGTTCGGGTGGATATTTTTGATGTGGGGCAAGGCCAGGCCATAGGTGTCCACGGCCCAGGAGCAATACGTCTGCTGCTGGATGGCGGTGGCAGCACATCCAGCCGTTTTGACCCCGGCCAGGCCCTGTTGGCACCGGCCCTGAGCTACAATACTGCACCGCGCCTGAGTGCCGTACTCAACTCCCACCCGCATCTGGATCATCTGGACGGCCTGTTCCACATCTTGCACGATTTTCCTTCAGACAGGTTGTATGACAATGGGCATGAGGCCAGTGGACAGCGTGCCGGGCCGTGGTCAGCCCTCAAAGCGCAGCACGATGCTGTCACACTGGCCCGTGGCGACCGGATCATGTTGGGCGACCCCGTCCACGGCCTGACGCTGGAGGTGCTGCACCCGCCGCGCAACGACAAAGGACGTATCTGGCAGGACAATGACGCCTCGCTCATCCTTCGCCTGAGCCGCCACGGTGAGGGGCTGGCCCTGTTTACCGGTGATGCGGAACGCCCTGCCTTGCGTGAGCTGCTGGCATCGGGACAGGATCTGCGTGCCCAGCTGCTGGTAGCCCCGCACCACGGCTCCAGTGGGAGCTTTTTGGCGGCCTTTTACCGCGCTGTGCAGCCGGAGCTGGTGGTGGTTTCCTGTGCCATGCGCAACCGCTATGGCTACCCCGGCAAACGTCTGCGGGACTGGCTTGCCAAAGAGGGCATCCCCCTGCTCACTACCGGGCAGTACGGACAGATACGTCTGGAATGGGAGGAAGGCAGACACTGGCGTTTGCAACTGGCGCGGCCAAGTACGGGACAGGAATAGCAGAAGAAGGGGGGCTGCTTCAGCCCTGACAATGAGGACAGATGACCGTGCCCCGACCCGCTACCCGGATTTTTTCTAACGTCTGGCCGCACTGCTGACAGGTCTGGCCTGCTCGGCCATAGACGGCAAAGGAATTCTGAAAGGCCCCCACATCACCGTTGGCATCGCGGTAATCCCGGATGGAACTGCCGCACTGGGCAATGGAAAGTTGCAGCACATCCTGCAAGGCGTGCAGCAGACGGGCTGCCTCTGCAGCAGACAGGCTGCCAGCCTTGCGCCGGGGATCAAGCCCGGCCCGGAACAGGCTTTCATCGGCGTAGATATTGCCGATACCTGCCAGCACCTTCTGATCCAAAAGAGCCGCCTTGATGGCCCCACCCCGCCCCGCAAGCAGGGCGGCAAAATCCTCAACGGCAAGACCCAGTGGTTCCGGCCCAAGCTCCCGCCAGAAGTCCCATCGTTGCAGGATGGCGGCATTGGCCACAAGCAGCACCCCAAAAGCCCGTACATCGTCAAAAAACAGGCGACGGCATGTCCCTTCCGGCGTGCGCAGCTCCCACAGGCAACGGGTATGCCGCCCCGGCTCTGTTGTGGTGGGCCATGTCATCAGGCGGCCTGTCATCCGCAGGTGTACCACCAGACAGGCAGCTTCCTCCGGCTGGCCTGTGGCTGGTTCCAGATGCAGTAAAAGCAGCTTGCCACGCCGCCCCACACCGGCAATGCTGCGCCCGTGCAGACGTGACAGCGGCAGGCTCAGTTCATGCAAACTGCCCGGCCGCAAGAGGCGACTGTCCTCAATACGGCATCCCTGCACATGTGGTGCAAGCGTCCGCGCAACGGTTTCCACTTCCGGCAATTCGGGCATGATGTGTCAGGAAAGATAGATGTCCAGCAGACCTTCGGGTGGGTCTATCCGTACACAACGATGTGTCAGGTCAAAACCGGCGATAAACTGAGGCTGGGCCGGAAAAAGTATCTCCCGGCCATCCTTGGTGTGGATGGCCCAGATCTCCTGCCCTGCCGGGTACTCCACATGGTCAAGCTGCCCAAGGGTGCTCCCATCGGGCAAAAGGATGGTGCAGCCGGGCAAGTCTGCCACATAGACTTCATTGTCATCCAGAGGGGGCAGGCTGGAACGCGCCATGAGCAGCTTTTGACCGCGCAGGGCCTCGGCGGCGGTACGGTCGGCCACGCCTTCCAGCGCAAGGAGCGGACGCCCCTTGTGCCAGCGGCAACCAATGGCCCGCACCGGGCGGGGCGGGTTCTGGCCCGCCTGAAGCCAAAACTGCCCCCCCGGCTGCAAGGGGAAGTCCGCATACCAGTCGAGGCACAGCTCACCCTTGAGGCCGTGGGGGCGCACCAGCGTACCCATGTGCATGAAAGCTTCGCTCATGAGGCCCTGTTATTCGAGGATTTCCAGTATGGTGCGTTTTTGCGCTCTTGTAGAGGCCGCACCAAGGATGGTGCGCATGGCCCTGGCCGTGCGTCCCTGCTTGCCGATGACCTTGCCGAGGTCTTCCTTGGCGACCCTCAGCTCCAGCACGGCAGCATGTTCGCCATCCACCTCTTGCACTGTCACGTCCTCAGGACGGTCAACCAGGGACTTGGCAATAAATTCAACCAGCGTCTTCATCGCGTACCTCCCAGAAGGAATGCACTGTTGTCGGTCGCCACGCTATGCGGATGCAACGGCCGGCGGCATTTCCTGCGGCGGACGCTACGGAAAAACGGCAGGAGGCTTTACCCCCGCAGGGGCAAAACCTTGCCGGAATTCCGCGTCATTGCGAGGCCTGCCCTTGTGGGCCAGCCTTGCCGTCAGGACGTGCGCTTACGCCAGATGCGCCTTGATCAGGGAACGCACGGTGTCGGTGGGTTCCGCCCCACGCGCCAGCCATTCCCGAACCTTATCGGCATTGAGCTTCACATCAGCCGGATCGGTCATGGGATTGTAGTAGCCCAGATATTCCAGCGGACGCCCATCACGGCGAGTTTCATCGTTGGCGGCAACCACACGGTAGAAGGGGTGCTTTTTGCTGCCGAGACGGGTCAACTTCAGTTTCACAGCCATGGATCCAACTCCCTTTGTTTGAACATAGTAGTTTTTTGCCCCCAAAAGGGCAAGAGCAAAGGCCCTGCACGGCAGTGCCTATTTCTTTTTTCGCTTCTGACGCTCTTTCTTTTTGCGCTTGCGCAGGGCCGCGCCCTTGCCGCTGCCGCTGCGCCCGGCGGGCAAGCCCATGCCTTCAAGACCGTCCATGCCCGGCAGGCCACCCATACCGGGGAACCCACTCATACCGGGGAGTCCGCCCATGCCGGGAACATTCATGCCACGGGGCAACCTGGGCATTTGCGGCATACGCTTGCCCTTGCCCCCCATCATGCCCTTCATCATCTGGCGCATCTGCTCGAACTGGCGCACAAGCTGGTTGACCTGTGCCACAGTGACACCGGCCCCCCTGGCTATACGCGCCCGGCGGCTGCCATTGAGGATATCGGGGTTGCGACGCTCGGCCATGGTCATGGAATTGATGATGGCCTCGGTACGGGCCATTTCCTTTTCCGGCATGGCCCCACTGGCTTCGGCCAGCTTTTCACGCAAGCCCCCCAGGCCGGGGATCATCTTCAAAATACTGTCCAGCGACCCCAGCTTCTTGATGCGCCGCATCTGGGTGCGAAAATCCTCAAGGTCAAAGCTGGCCTTTTGCATCTTGAGGGCCAGGGCTTCGGCCTCTTCCTCATTCATGGTGGATTGGGCTTTTTCCACCAGGGTGAGCACATCCCCCATACCAAGGATACGCCCGGCGATGCGATCCGGGTGGAAGACCTCCATTTCGGAGAGCTTTTCCCCCATACCCACAAATTTGACCGGCGCACCGGTCACAGCGCGGATGGAAAGGGCTGCCCCACCACGGGCATCGCCGTCCATCTTGGTCAGCACTACGCCGGTAAGCCCTAACCGCTCATTGAAAGCCTCGGCCACGGTCACAGCATCCTGCCCGGTCATGGCATCGGCCACAAACAGGATCTCCTGCGGGCGCACAGCGGCCTTGATGGCCTCCAGCTCCTCCATCAGGGGGGTATCCACATGCAAACGGCCCGCCGTGTCCAGCAAGAGCACGGTGGCCTGTTCTTCCCGCGCACGGGCTACGGCCGCACGGGCTATGTCCACCGGGGCCATGTCCACCGTGGAGGGATAGCACGGCATATCAAGCTGCCGGGCCAGCACGGTAAGCTGGTCAATGGCTGCGGGGCGATACACGTCAGCCGGGACGAGGTAGGGGCGCATTTTCTGCTTGCGGAGCAGATTGGCTATCTTGCCGGCAGAGGTCGTTTTGCCCGAACCCTGCAGACCCACCAGCATGATGACGGCTGGCTCCTGCCCTTGCAGAGCAAGGCCCGTGGTTTCACCCCCCAGCAGGGCCACCAGCTCATCGTGGACGATCTTGACCACCTGCTGGGCAGGGCTGACGCCCTTTGTGACCGTCTGCCCCAGACATTTTGTACGTACGCTTTCCACAAAGTCCTTGACGACCTTGAAGTTGACGTCCGCTTCCAACAGGGCCAGGCGAACTTCGCGTAAGCCTGCCTGGATGTTTTCTTCCGTCAGTTGACCGCGCCCGCCAAAGGAGCGGAAAACACCGGAAAGTCTGTCTGAAAGGCTCTCAAACATGAAGACCCCGTTTGGGCAAAATAGCTGCAATACAGCAGAAGCTGAAAATCATAGGCTGTTTGGGCTACCCCGTCAAGTCAGGGGCGCACCATCACAACGCAGAGCTGTGCGTCATTCCCGCTTGCCGGGCAGCCAGTGCAAGAGGAGAGCATGGAGAACATCCGGCAGGAGGGGTTTGGCAATATGGTCATCCATCCCAGCCTCAAGGCAGCGCACCTTGTCTTCTGTCAGGGCATTGGCAGTCATGGCGATGATGCGCATATCTTTAAGCCACTCCTTGGCCGGGGGGGTACTCTTGCCCTGCTGCATATGCTCTGCCGCAGTGCGTATGGCACGGGTTGCCTCCAGGCCGTCCATGCCGGGCATCTGCATATCCATGAATACCAGATCGTACGGCTCTGCCAACACCTTGCGGACGGCTTCCCTACCGTCTTCGGCGGTATCGGGGCTTGCAACGCCCAGGCTTTCCAGCAGGGCGCAGGCGATTTCACGGTTGATGACATTGTCGTCCACCACCAGGACACGCGCCGACAGACGCGAGGGCGGCAGGGGCGTCCGCGTCTCCTCCCGTGCAAGCTGTTCGGCATCTGTTGTGCTGGCCTGTTGCAGGGGCAGGTCAAAATAAAAGCATGTTCCCTGCCCTTCGCGGGATTCCACATGGATCTGTCCGCCCATCAATTGCACAAGCTGCCGACAGATGGAAAGCCCCAGCCCTGTGCCACCGTATCGCCGGGCGATGCTGGTATCTGCCTGCATGAAGGGCTGGAAGATCGTATCCAGTTTGTGCGACGGGATACCCACACCCGTATCAGACACACGGAAGCTGACCGGGATGGTATCCCTGTCCTGTCCCGGTACAGGCACGCCCAGGTGTACCTCCAGGGTCACGCTGCCCAGGGCTGTAAACTTGACGGCATTGTTGAGCAGGTTGAGCAACACCTGGCGCAGTCGGCCCGGATCCCCACGCAAGACCACCGGTACGTCATCATCCACATGGGAGACAAGATGGAGATGCTTGGCCTGTGCGGCAAAGCTGGCTACACTCAACACAGAATCCACAAGAGCACGGAGCTGGAAGGGGATACACTCGATCTCCAGCTTATCAGCCTCGATCTTGGAGAAATCCAGTACGTCATTGATGACGCAGAGAAGCTGCTCTGCCGAGATCCGTATCTTATCCAGCGTTTTCGCCTGTTCCCCGCTCAGGCCATTGCGGTCAAAAAGATGGGTGAAGCCGATGACAGCGTTGAGCGGTGTCCGCATTTCGTGGCTTACAGTGGAAAGGAAAATGCTTTTGGCTTCTGTGGCTTTTTCGGCCTCATCGCGGGCCTGCATCAGCTCGGCTGTACGCTCGGCCACCAGTTCCTCCTGCTGGTTATGCATATCCAGCAGGGCCTGAGTGCGGCGGCGAATGGCATGGCGCATGACGCGGAGGGTACGCGCCAGGAACTGCACCTCATAGATGTGCGAAGTTACAGGGGCCAGCTCGGAAAAATCCGCATTCTTGATCAGCATGGCCCGTTCCTGCAAAACTTTCAGGGAACTCCCCAGGTGATAGGCAAAAAAGACAGCCAGGGGGATCACTATACAGAGAGAAAGAGCAGCAAACAGAAAGACAGCGGCCAGCAGGTCTTCGGCAAAGCTCGTGAATTCGCTCCTCGGCACCAGCATGAGCAGGATCAGATCCTTGTCGCTGATGGTGATGCGCTCATTGTAGGCAAAAAATGACTCACCGTTGATTTCCACGGAACGGATACCATCGCTTGGGCGGAGCAGCTCTGCCACCTCTTGGGGACTGAACTCGGAATGTCCTGAGAGGGGGCGTATATCGTCCGTATCCAGCACACGGACGGAATTATCCTCATGGATCACACCGGCCAGCAGACAGGAGTAGGAATCCATCAAGAAAATCTGCCTGTTGACCCTGGGCTCAAGGGCTTGCAGGAATGAACGGAAGCCCTGCATGAGGATATTGATGGAGACCACCCCCAGCCCATGCCCCATAGGAGCGGCACAGGTCATGCCCAGCTGCCGCGACTTTGTAAAAACATAAGGGTCGGTGATGGTCAGCCCCTTTCTGAGCATGGCAGAGATGTACCAGGAGCGTGTGCGCGGATCATAGCCTACAGGCCCTGACCGCAGGAGGATGGAACCCTTGTCCGCAGCCAGAAACTCCATCCACTCCATCAGTTCGCCAGTTTCATCCGGCGCGATGGCCCAGAGGGCAAAAGCGGCGTTTTCCGGCGCGTCAAGGTTTTTACGCAGCGTGGGATTTGCCAGATCCAGAGCAGAAAAAAAGGAACCATCGTGGAAGCCCAGATTGACTGCAAGTATATGGGGGAGGGAGAGGAGGGCCTGGATGGAAGAAAGCCGATAGGTCTGCCGGGCCTGCTGGTAACTGCGAAGGCTGGTGTCCCGTACAAAAAGGCTTGTTCCCTGCACGACGGACAAGACTGGGCCTATGCTCAGTGAGGTGTCAGTATGGATGTCATGGGCCACCAGCTCAAAATGCTGCTGGGCCAGCTCTGCTGCGCTTTCAGAGAGTTGCCTGTGGAGAAGATACAGGTTCATGCCGGTCAGCACGATCACCGCGCTGGCCACCAAGGCTGCAATGCAATATCGCAAGGGGATGCCACGTCGCCAGAGTTTGGCGAGCCGGTATCGCATATTGCACTCCCAATCAGTCTGTATACACAAAGGGGATATTTTTCATCTATACTATAAGCCCTTACCCAAAAAACGCAAGCTGTAGGCTGCTGCCACGCCCCTCCCGGACGTGGGCTGATTACCGTCTATAGCATTTCGCTCTAGTTGCCATTCTGCATGGTGGCAGGCCAAAAACCGGAGGACTTGCGCCCTTCATGATCCAGTGCCCAGCCTATGCCCCAGCCCAGCAGTGAACAGCCAAAGCCCACAAAGAACGGTGGTATGAGCGCGGCCTGCTGCCAGAAAAGCGGCACGATGGCAAAGCCCTTGTGGGCAATGAGATACCACAGCATACACGAGGAGAAACCGCATACGGCACTCAGCCAGGCCGCAAGCGTACTGCGCTTGCCAAAGCGCACCAGTGCCACATAGGCAACCAGCACCGTGGCCCCCACGATGCTCCAGCTTGTGGTACACAGCAGGGCTATGAGCTGCCCCTTGATCTGGGCACAGCCACCGGACAGGAGCACACAGAACACGATACCAGCCAGCCACATGGGGCGCGATGCCTTGCGCCCCGGCAAATCCTCTGCAATGGCAGAGACAGCAATGTGGAAGATGGCCGTAGCCGTGGAAAGAGAAGCCGAAACGATGGCCAGCACAAAGACCTGCAAGCCAAAATGCGGCAGGAGCAGCTTGACCAGGGTGGGCATGACCTCATCGGGTGCGGTCATTTCCGGCAAAATGAGGCGGGAGAGGGAAGCCACATAGTAGGCCCCCCCCACCAGCACCGTCAGCACCAGCATGGCCAGCGGGGTGATGCGGTTGACCTGTCTGGCAGAAGTAAGGGCAAAATGCCGCTGGATCATCTGGGGCTGTGCCCAAACCGCAATGGAGGTCACCACCACCAGTGAAAGGATAAACCAGCCCTGCTCCCCGAAGGAAAGGGCCACAAAGCCCTCATTGGCCGCTGCTGAGGGTGCCAGTTTGGCCAGTTCGGCCATACCCTGGAACGGGCCACCCACCTGACTGAACACGGCAGCCACAAGCATACAAATGCCCACCAGCATGACAAAGCCCTGCATGGCTTCGGTATAAAGCACACCGCGCAAGCCGCCCACAAAGACGGCAAAGGCCACCAGCAAGGCCACCAGCCAAATCAGCAGCCAGAGCGGTAAGGGCAGGATCTGGGCCAGCAGCAGGGCCGCCCCCTTGATGACCGCAGAGGCATACACCCCCAGAAAAACGGCAAAAAGCACGGCCAGAGCGCGCCCCAGCAGCGGGCTGCGATGCCCCTTGGCCAAAAGCTGGGTTGGAGTGCGGGCGTTCAGGTTACGCTGGCACAGGCGGGTGGGCCAGGCCAGGAAACGATAGACCAGCCATGTTCCCAGCCAGACATTGCCCGCCGCCACCAGCAGCATTTGCAGACCATACACATAGGCCAGTCCGCCAAAACCCACCAGGGCCACGGCCGAGATATAGGTCGCCACATAGGCAAGGGCCTGGATAGCAAAACCCACCTTGCCCGTACTCATGGCATCATGCCCCTGCCCCTTGCGGGCCAGCCAGACAAAAATGCCGATATAGGCTACCCAGATGCAGATGTCGAACAGCATATTCAATTCCTGCGGTCAGTATGGCGGCACAGGTTCACAAGAGCCAGCACCAGAGAGCCAAACAGGGACGCAATGGCCAGCAATACTGCCCAGTCGGCCTGCATGAGTACGGCAAGGATGTCCTGCATGTTCAGGCTTCCTGCCGAGGCTGGATGGCTGCCTCCACAAACTGGAGGGTATCTTCGTACAGGGAAGGCGCGGCATAAGGGGTCAGCACACGGGTACGGTTGGCCCCGACCATCAGGGCAATGATGACCTGTGCAAGGGAGCGGCTGTCGCAGGGGGCAAGGCTGCCGTCGTCCATGCCCTGCTCTATGAGGGATTCCAGCAGCTGGGCAACCTGACCGAACTTGGAATCCATGATGTCACGCTCGGTCTTGGTTTTCATGTCGCTGTATGGCGAACAGCGCACAAGCACCAGCCAGTGGGACTGGGGATCGATGGAAAAATCCAGATAGGCCCGGCAAAAGGCCATAACGGCATCCCGGCCGCAGGTGGCGTTTTCGCTGGCCGCACGCAGACGGGTCAAGAAATGATCCAGCACATCAAGGCCGGCTGCCAGAAAGAGCTTTTCCTTGTTGCCGTAATGGTGGGTCAGCAGCCCCAGGGCCACACCGGCACGTTCGGAAATCTTCTTGAAGGTGGTTTCGACATAGCCATATTCGCCAAACAGCTCCTTGGCTGCCGTGAAAAGTGCGGTTTTCTTGGTGGTATTCATGGTATGTGACAGGGTTAAAACGAACTATGAGAGCATTTTGCTCTATGCTTTTTCCCGCCGGGTACGGCGATAGGCATTGTGGGCATGATCGCCAAGCCGTTCAAGCCGTTTGTCCACACGATCATAAAGGCTGCCGGAGGTAAACGTGCCGTTCTTGCGGCGTCTTCCGGCGGGTAGTCCTGTCAGCAGGGCAAGGGCCTCCTCGATACGGCGCACGGGATAGATGGCAAATTGCCCGCCCTCCACGGCCCTGAGCACTTCGGGCGAAAGCATGAGGTGATCCACATTGTCGTGGGGGATGATGACCCCCTGCGTCCCCGTAAGGCCACGCCGTGCGCACACCTTGTAAAAGCCCTCGATCTTTCTTGTAACGCCTCCCACGGCCATGATCTGACCAGAGTGGCTCACAGCACCGGTAAAGGCCAGATCCAGCCGCACCGGCACATCGGCCAGGGCCGAGAGCAGGGCTGCCAGTTCCGCACCTGAGGCAGAATCCCCCTCGATACCGGCGTAACTCTGCTCAAAATAGAGCGAGCCGGAAAGCACAAGGGGCTTTTTGCGGGCAAAGAGGTCTGTAAGGTAGCTGACCAGTATCATCATGGCCTTGGTGTGGATGGGCCCGCCCAGTTCTGCCTCGCGTTCAAGGTCAATGATACCGTCATGCCCCACCCCCACGGTACAGGAAATGCGGTGCGGCAGACCAAACTCGAAATTGCCGTGCAGGGTCACCGAAAGGCCGTTGACCTGTCCGATGGCCGAGCCGGAGGTACGCACCTTGATCATCTCGCGGTCGTATTCCTCCATAAAGATGTCTTCCACAAGGTTTGCCCGGTAGATGCGGGCGGCGTAGGCTTCTTCCAGCACCGGGGCATCCACTGTGGCAAGGCCGCGCATTTCGGCAAGGGCTGCGGCCTCTATCATCATTTCGCGCAGCAGGGGAAACTTGAGGGAGAGGCGACGTTGATCCTCGCAGAGGTGCGAACCCAGATCCACCAGCCAGGCCAGGGCCCCCCGGTCAAAGGGGGGCAGATCATTGAGGCTGATGATACGCGAGATATGGCCCAGATAATGGCGTATATTGCCAGCGGTACGCTCGGCCACATCGGTCATGTGTGCCTTGATGCGAAAGAGCTTGGCAAAGCGGTCGTCATTGACCAGCAGACTCTCGTAGAGTGCTTCGCCACCAATGAGAACCACTTTCAGGTTCAGCGGCAGGGCTTCGGGCGATATGCCCTTGGTGCGCATGGCCCCCTCAGGCATATCGCTGCTGTCCTCGATGCGGGCCTGGCCGGAACGCAGGGCGCGCAACAGGCCCTCCCAGGCCGGGGGATGCTGCAACAAGTCCTCAATATGCAGTACCAGAAAACCGCCATTGGCCTTGTGCAGACTGCCGGGCCTGATCAGGGTAAAATCCGTGACCAGTGCGCCCATTTCGGACTCGCGCTCCAGACAGCCCAAGAGATTCACAGCCGTGGGGTGATCCTCCACCACAATGGGCGCACCGCTGGTCGCGCCATTGTCCACCAGCACATTGACGGCATAGCGGCTCTGATAGCCCACATGCGGCGGGGCGTGGGGTTCGCCCCCCTGTAGCTGGAGGGGTTCTGGCGGCAAAAATGCCTCGATATGCTCCAGGATGTCCGCCCGCAGGGCAGTAAAGAAGTCTTCCAGTCCAGGAGCCTTGCAGGATTTGAGAAAACGCTCCTGCGCGGGTGCCAGCAGACTTTCCAGTACCTGCCCAAGGGTCTGGCGTTCCAGATCACGCTCGTCATCGTGAAAGGATTCTTCGGCCTTGCTGAGCTGGCGCATGAAACCGGCCATAGCCTGCACCAGGCTGTCCCCCTTGCGTTTCAGGCTGTGGCGCAGGTTATTGTCCAGGCGTTCAAATTCTTCCTCACTCAGCCGCTTGCCCTCCACCAGTGGGTAAAGGGTAAGACTGCCGCTGTCGTCCATGTCAAGATTGAAGCCCTTGCCCACGGCCACCGAGTTCATCTTGTGCAGCAGGGTGCTGCGTACACTCTGAAAACGGCTGACCAGTTGCGCCCGCTGCTTGACATAGCTGGCGGCATCAAAACGGCGGTTCAGCTCCTTGCAGACCCGTTCCAGCGTTTCCTTGAGAAAGCGTTTGAACTTCTGCCCCTGCCCTGCCGGAAGACTGAGCAGACAGGGCCTGTCGGCATCGGCAAAATTCTGTACATACAAAAGGTCGGGTGGGGTGGGCAACTTGCGGGCGCGCGGCTCCAGATAGGAGAGCAGCATATGGGTACGCCCAAGATCGGCCTCGCCGGAAATATACACATTGTAGCCCGCAGCCCTGATCTGCAGGGCCAGATCCAAAGCCTGCATGGCGCGGGGCTGAAAGGGATTCTTGCGATTGCTGCCCGTCTGCGGCACGGGGATGGTGCGGCTGTCCTCCCACGGGATGCGGGCAGGGTCAAGGGTGGCGTGCAGGCGCGTTGTTGGCAGGGGCTGTGGCAGCATCAGTACACCCGGCTATGCGTGATAGAGTTTTTCAAGGATGGCGCGGCCACCCTGTTCGAGCAGCTCGTCGGCCAGGCTGCGGCCAAGCAGTGCTGCATCGGCGGCATGGCCCTGGCGGACGCTCCGGAGGATGCGGCTGCCATCCACCTCGGCCACAAGACCTTCAAGGGCAATGGTTTCCTCGTCCAACAGGCGGGCATGGCCGGCAATGGGCACCTGACAGCCGCCCTCCAGCCCGGCCAGAAAGGCACGTTCCGCCTCGACGCAAATGCGGGTGGCGCGGTCTTCAAGACTGGCCAGACGGACAAGCACGTCGTAATCGTCCTCCCGACATTCAATGCCAATGGCCCCCTGCCCCACAGCGGGGATAAAGTCCTGCTGCGGCAGAGCCTGCATATGCGGAGCAGAAAGCCCCAGACGCCGTAGCCCGGCCGAGGCCAGGATAATGGCATCGTACTCGCCTTCGGCAAGTTTCCGCAGACGGGTATCCACGTTGCCGCGCAAGCTGGAAATGCGCAGATCCGGCCGCCAGGCAAGAAGCTGCGCCTGACGCCTCAGGCTGCTTGTCCCCACATGGGCGGCCTGCGGCAAGGCGTCCACACTGGCGTACTGCATGGAGAGGAAGCAATCCGTCGGGTTTTCGCGCGGGGGGACACAGCCCAGGATAAGCCCTGCGGGCAACTGCATGGGCACGTCCTTGATGCTGTGGACAGCCAGATCTGCCCGGCCTTCCAGCAGAGCTTCTTCAATTTCCTTGACGAAGAGGCCCTTGCCCCCCACCTTGGAAAGCGGCACATCCTGTATGATGTCCCCCTTGGTCTTGATGATATTGAGCGAAACGCGCAGCTGCTCGTCCTGAGCTTCCAGCAGGGATTTGACATGTCCGGCCTGCCAAAGGGCAAGCTGGCTGCCGCGCGTGGCAATGATGAGGTGCTTTCGCATGGTCTTTTGTCCGGGTTTGTGAGAAATAAACAGACGACCTGCCGCCCGGAGGGACAGCGTATCCCCTGAACAAAGGCAGCCCTAATGCCCGCAACTGGCGCAGTTGCCACCGGAGCAACCGGCACAGCCGCCACCGCCGCCAGAGGCGGGAGCGGCATAATCACCACCGCCACCACTGTTTTTATGACAACAGCAGGACATGAGCTTGGAGGTTTGCAGTGACCCGCAGCTCGGGCAGGCCGGGGCCGTCTCGTCAAAGACCAGTTCCTCAAATTCCTCGCCACACTTGGCGCAACGATACTCATAGATGGGCATGGCTAATCCTTATGCCCCTGCCGCTTCTGCATATGGAGGGCAAGGGCGTTTGCGTTTTCAAACAGGAAGTGATCCACCAGCTGGCAAAAAAGATGGCCGGCAGTGATGTGGACTTCCTGTATCAGCGGGGTATGTCGGCTGGGCACAGCCAGCAAAATATCGCAGACCTCGGCCATCCTGCCGCCGCCCTGCCCTGTCAGGCCAAGGGTAACAAGACCGGCCTGTCGTGCGCTGTACAGGGCCGCCAGAACATTGGGGCTGTTGCCAGACGTGGAAATGCCCACCAGCATGTCCCCCTTGCGGCCCAGGGCCTCCACCTGACGGGAAAAGAGCCGCTCGAAGTCCAGATCGTTGCCGATGGCAGTCAGGGCGGAACTGTCGGTGGTCAGGGCTATGGCTGGCAGGGCCGGGCGGTCTATCAGAAAGCGATTGACAAATTCGGCCGCCAGATGCTGGGCATCTGCCGCACTGCCGCCATTACCGCAGAAGAGCAGTTTCCCCCCCTCGGCCAGGCACAGTGCTGCCTGAAAGGCGGCATCCCGCAGGGTTTGCCCCTGCGTGGCAAAAAATTCCTGCCGGAGACGGACACCTGCCTCGCTGTGCTCGGCAATAATGGCCAATGCGGAGTCGCTCATGATCACAAAGCCTGCAAAAAACATTTTGTTCGGAAGTGCATCTTTTTATGCCAAAGCCCTGCGGCTGACAAGCCTCCCGCGCGATCGAGAGTTTCACTTCTTGAATGAAAAGTTGTCTCCAACTCATTGAAATAACAATATAAATTTTTACAAAACCATCAGGGGAGTGAATGCCTCGCGCAATTTTATAACATGACGTTTCAGACCGCCGCTTGTCCCCTGGCAGCGTTTTTCGCCGCTGTTCTGGCCTCAAACCTGGCTTTGTCCACAATAACACGCTGATGGGTTCCCTCTCCAATCAGACCGGCTGCATCGTGCGCCTCCACCCGAAAGGTCAGGCCCTTGCCATTGGCAGAAATACCCACAAGTTCTGCGCCAAAGCATACCTCCATACCCACGGGGGTCGCCGCCAGATGGCGCACATCCACGCCCGTACCAACTGTGGTCAGGCCCTCTGGCAGGGCCGCCTGCACAGCGGCCACAGCGGTACGCTCCATCCAGGCTATCATCATGGCAGTGGAAAATACCTCTACAAGCCCGCTGCCCACACGGGCGGCCAGCATCTCCGGGCTGACGGTGAGCTGCTCCTCATGGCGCATACCGATGGCGAGTCTTGTCTGCATGGTCGCTCCCTGTTGCGGCTTTTTGGAGTGGACGGCGTATTGTGTTCCAACGCAGTTTGCTTGCAAATGATATACTGTCCCAGCTCTCCTTTCAAGGAGATGGCCGTATATTCCGCTTTGTTCAACGGATCTGCTTGACAGCTTGCACGATCAGGCTTATTGCTCATTTGAGCATAACAAAATGAGGTTGTCATGGGCAGACCCCACCACTGCCGACGGATCCGCACCTTGCCCCGCGTGGTCTGTTTCAAGCCACAGGGCATCCCGGCCAGCCAGCTGGCAGAAAGCCGCCTCAGCCTTGATGGTCTGGAGGCCCTGCGTCTGGCCGACCTTGAAGGCATGGGCATGGATGCGGCCGCTGCCTGTATGGGCGTATCGCGGCACACCTTTGGGCGGCTGCTCCGCAAGGCACGCCGCGCAGTGGCCGAGGCCCTGCACGAAGGCCGTATCCTGCGGATCGAGGGAGGAGTCTGTGCCCTGCAACCAGAAAAAATCCATCAGGGAGATGCAACAATGAGCGAATCCATTCTTGTAGCAGTGCCGTCCGAAGCCCCCGGTGGGCTTGAAGCCGCCCCCAGTGCCCACTTTGGTCACTGCGCCGCCTACACTCTGGCGCGTGTGGAAAATGGGGCTGTCAGTGAAGTGCGTGTTTTGCCCAACAGCGGGCATGAGCATGGCAACTGTCTGCAACCCGTGCAGGAACTTGCCGCCCAGGGGGTCAAGGCCCTGCTGGCGGGCGGCATGGGTATGCGCCCGCTCAATGCCATGCAGGCGGCGGGTATCACGGTCTATTACAGTACAGGCCATATGAATGTGGGGGCAGCCTTGCAGGCCTATTGTGAAGGCAAACTCCAGCCCTTTGGCACAGACCAGCTCTGCAAGGGCGGTTGCAACCATCACCACTAAAGCGAAATGCCATTGAAAATGGCATCGCTCTGGCGGACGCGCGAGCGGACGCCCGCGCCGTAAGCAAGCGGGACTTGTCCAGCCCGCTGGGAAACCGCGCTTTTCCCGCGCTTGTCCCGCTTTGCGGGGAAGCGTAGGCAGCGTATGGATTGAAATACGGAGTGTTTCAATCAAAAAATGCTATAGATCATTTTCTACATAGCCAAAAGAAAGCCCGGCACAAGGCCGGGCTTTCTGCATATCTGTGGGCTTGTCTCCTAGCCCTTGAAGGCCTTGAGGGCATCCAGCAGCCTGTCCACATTTTCCGGGCGGGCGGTCTCGCCCATCAGGCCGATGCGGATGACCTTGCCCGCCAGGGGGCCAAGGCCGTTACCGATCTCGATCTTGTGTTCCTGCCGCAGGTAGGCACGCAGTTTGGCTTCATCCACACCTTCGGGGCAGGTAGCCACATTGAGCATGGGCAGGCGGAAACCTTCTGCCACATACATCTTGTAGCCCAGTCCTTCCAGCCCGGCCACCAGCTTTTCGTGCATGGCCTTGTGGCGGGCAAAGACGTTGGGCAGCCCTTCGTCCAGAATGTTCTGCAGGGCCTGATGCAGGGCATAGTTCATGCTGATGGGCGCGGTGTGGTGGTAGGCGCGGGTATGGCCTTCCCAGTAATTGATGATCATGGAAAGGTCGAGATACCAGTTGGGCACCTTGGTCTTGCGCGCCTTGAGCTTGGCAAGTGCCCGCTCGGAGAAGGAGATGGGAGCCAGGCCGGGAGGGCAGGACAGGCACTTTTGCGTGCCGCTGTAGAAGGCGTCCACACCCCAGCGGTCGAGGGCCACTTCCATACCGCCAAGGCTGGTCACGCCGTCCACCAGATAGAGTGCGCCGTTTTCCTTGACCAGCTTGCCGATCTCTTCCACCGGGTTGCAGACACCGGTAGAGGTTTCGGCGTGGATAACGGCCACGATGTCGTATTTCTTTTCAGCCAGCTTTTTCTTGACCGGCTCCAGCTCTACCGGGGTGCCCCATTCAAAGTCGATGGATTCCACCTCGGCACCCAGTCGCCCGGCCACGTCGATCATACGACCGCTGAACACGCCGTTGTGCAGCACCAGCACCTTGTCGCCATGTTCCACAAGGTTGACATAGCAGGTTTCCATACCCGAAGAGCCCGTGCCGGACATGGGCATGGTCACCTCATTGGCAGTCCCGCAGACCTGCCGCAGCTGCGCCTTGATAACATCCATCAGGCCCACAAATTCCTTGTCCATGTGGCCCAACAACTGAACGCCCATGGCTTCATAGACATTGGGATGCACAGTGGAGGGGCCAGGCCCCATCAAAAGGACTTTGGAAAGGGACTGCAAGGTTTTGCTTGTCATTGTTCACCTCACTGGCTGGCAGTGCAGCCGTTACGATTACTGCAAGAGGGGATCAGTTTTCCTGATCCAGGGAATAGTATTCGGCCAGCATGGGGCCAAAGAATTCCGCATCATCGCCCAGCTCTTCTTCAATGCGCAGGAGCTGGTTGTACTTGGCCATACGTTCGGAACGGCAGAGAGAGCCGGTCTTGATCTGGCCGGAGTTGACACCCACCGCCAGGTCGGCAATGAAGCTGTCCTCGGTTTCGCCGGAACGGTGCGAAATGACCGTGGTGTAGGCGGCTTCCTTGGCCATTTCGATGGTGTCCATGGTTTCGGTGACAGTGCCGATCTGGTTGAGCTTGATGAGGATGGAGTTGGCAACGCCCTCGGCAATGCCTTCGGCCAGGATGGAGGGATTGGTCACAAAAAGGTCATCGCCCACCAGCTGCACACTGTCGCCCAGGCTGGCGGTAAGCATCCCCCAGCCGTCCCAGTCGCCTTCGGCCATGCCGTCTTCTATGGAGATAAGGGGATACTTGCGGGTAAATTCGGCCAGCCATTCGGCCATTTCCGCATTGGTAAAGGACTTGCCTTCGCCCTTCAGGACGTACTTGCCATCCTTGTAAAATTCGGACGATGCCGCATCGATGGCCAAAGCCACTTCCCTGCCGGGGTTGTAGCCGGCTTCCTCGATAGCGCGGATGATGTAGCTGAAGGCTTCATCGTGGTTTTTGAGGTTGGGGGCAAAGCCGCCTTCGTCACCCACACTGGTCACATGGCCATCGGCCTTGAGCAGGGCCGCCAGCGTGTGGAAGATCTCCGCACCCATGCGCAGCGAATCGCGGAAACTCATGGCCCCCACGGGCATGATCATGAATTCCTGGATATCCAGATTGTTGGGGGCGTGCGCGCCACCGTTGATGATGTTCATCATGGGCGCGGGCAACACCTTGGCATTGATGCCGCCAAGGTACTTGTAAAGCGGCAGGCCAAGAAAGGTGGCCGCAGCCCGTGCGCAGGCCATGGAAACACCCAGCATGGCATTGGCACCAAGGCGGGACTTGTTTTCCGTGCCGTCCATGTCAATAAGCTGGTTATCAAGCTGCACCTGCCGCAGGGCGTCCATGCCCACCAGGGCGTCAGCGATCTCCGTGTTGACGTGTTCCACAGCCTTGGTCACGCCCTTGCCGAGATAGCGTTTTTTATCGCCATCGCGCATTTCAAGGGCTTCGCGGCTGCCGGTGGAGGCCCCGGAGGGCACGGCGGCACGGGCACTGATGCCCGATTCCAGGCTGATCTCAACTTCCACAGTGGGGTTGCCGCGCGAATCCAGTATCTCGCGGCCATATACAGAGGCTATCTTGCTCATGTCTGCTCCTTTTGCCTTTGCAGGCAGCTCTGGCCCGCGTTTGCAACGGGCTGGTTGTGTTCTTACTGCTCGGAAGCCATTTCACGACTGCGAAAAAAAGGCTCCTCCCGCCGGACAGGGATCCGACGAGCTACGAAATACGTTATAATACAGCGCGCGCAGCCCATCCAGCAAAAGGGAGGGCAGCACATGGTCAAAAACCGGGCTGAGCCTTGCTATGGAAGAAGCAAAGCCTCCCGTGGCCAGCACCGTGACCGGGCCGGGCATCCGTTGCGTCAGCCGACGGGAAAGCCCCTCCACCATGCTGACAAAGCCAAATACAAGACCGTGCTGGATACTGGTGACTGTATTACGCCCCGGTTCCGGCTCCTGCGCGTAAATATCAAGGTTGACCCGTGGCAGCTTGGCCGCCTCGCGCGAAAGCGCGGCCAGGGCTGTGCCCGGGCCAGGAAAGATAAGCCCCCCCAGATAGGACTGCCCGCTCACGCAGTCAAAGGTAACGGCCGTGCCAAAGTCCACCACCAGCAGGGATGGGGCAGCGGGGCAATGGCAGCGGGCAGCATAGGCCCCCACAAGCCGGTCGGCCCCCACCTCGGCTGGCCGCTCGTAACGGTTTTCCAGCGGGATGGGCACATCCTGCGGCGTATGGAGCAGGGGCACATCCAGATAACGCGCCACGGCATCCCGCAGGACAGGATCGAACCCCGGTACTACAGAGGAGGCCACACAGGCCAGCAGACTGCCCGGCTTTACCCCTGCATGTTGCAGCAGCGTCAGCAGTTGCAGACCGAAACCGTCAGAGCTGTAGCTGGCATGGGCGGGCAGGGCGTAGGACGTCAGCACGCGCCGGGCATCGGCCAGCCCGATTTTTATGGACGTATTGCCAATATCAAAAAGCAGAAGTTCCGGCTGCATGGGCCTCCTCCAGACGAAGCGAGCCGCCATCAGCTACTATGCCGGATTCAGGCCCTGGAAGCAAGCGCAAAGGCCGGGCCGCGCTGGGCAGAGGCCGGAAGGCAAGGCCAGTGCGGAGTTTCGGCAACGCTAAAAATCGGGTGGTGGTTCAAGGCCGTTATCTGGCCAGCGGTTGCCCTGCCGGGCAAGGTTTTCGCGCAGTTGGGCGTTTTCCTGCCAGAGGCGGCGATTTTCATCAAAAACTGCCTGAAGCTGGGCCAGCAAACTGTCCCGCTGTTTTTCAGTCTGGATCAATTTTTCTTCCAGGCGCGAGCGGTATCGGGTCATTTCTTCATTTGCCCAGGTATCTGTCGGCCTGGGTTCGGCCAGACCATAGGTATAGACCGGGGCGTGGCGGGCCGGGGTTTCGCCCTTTGGGGGCTGTTGGGCGGACAGACCGGGGCCAGAGGGAGAAAACATGGGGCCTTCCCCCGTCAGCAGCCAGGCAACTGAGCAGCCTGTTTCCTTACTGATATTGATGATGACATCGGCGTTGGGCAGGTTTTCGTCCCGTTCATAGCCGCCAAGAGAGCCCTTGCTAACGTGGATTTGCCCGGCAAACACTTCCTGCGAGGTTTTACCCCTTGCCAGCCGGATGCGCGCGCCCAAGGTGTGCATGATTTTGTCCTTGTAGCCCGCTGTTTGATTTTTTATTGCGTATAATTTCCTATATTTGGATTAAAATATACGCGCTTCTAATCAAAATTTCCATGACAGGTTTATTTATCAGTTTACAAGTCTGAAAAAATGTCCTATCCAGAAAACGCGGGTGTTAGTGTTGTGCTTCGTACCCCAACAGTAACCACCGCACCGCCGGAAGGCAATGCCCGCTGGGCGTGCTCTCCCACATCTATGTGCCGTGCTGCGCCCTTCGGACAGGTGGGCACGGCACAGTTACAGGCTGTCAACACAAATTGGAGGTTTGTCATGAGGATGACGCAAGGTGCGTTGGGCTTTTTGTGCAAGCGTTACGCAGCAGTGCTGAAAAAGTGCCGTCTGCTCAACGTCTTCGGTTCGCTGGCCGTGGCCGGGATGCTGGTCATGGGCGGGGCTGGTGCTGCGGGAGCTGCTACTGACTTGAGTACCGTAACAGGTCAGCAATCGGTTACCGTAGATAGCGAATATACTTCTGCAAAAATTGATACTGGTGCTACCCTGCAATCCATGCACATTACAACTGGCGGCAAACTCACTGCTACTGGCCAGATTTGGGGTGGCGATAACACGGGGACGCTTTATTTAGACGTAACCATGGACGGTGGGGAGCTTTTCCTTGACGGTAGTAGTGCTACAGGTACTGGCGGGGCCGCTCTTGGCGGTGCTCTTGAAGGCAAATCTGTCACTATTTCTGGTGGAACGGTGACCATCACTGGCAACGGCACTGACGGTACGGCCTATCTTGGTTCCCGTAATGGTCTGGTTGTTACCGGCGGGGATTTTGTACTCAACAATGGAGGCCGTCTCTATGGCGGCGGCGATATTGGTACGCAGATTGATAATGCCAATATCAGCATGACTGATTCTTCCCTCTGGTTCGGCAAAACCGCAGGGGGTACTATTGGTGCTAACGCCAGTATCACTGTTGATGGCAACTCAACCATGAGCTTGGGGAACACACAGGCAGTCGATAACTTCGGCACAGTTACTGTAAATCCTGGTGCTACACTCAACCTCAATGAGAACGCTGGAGACCCCGCCACAGGCTTTGGCGAACTAACCACGCGGGAAGGCGGTACGTTTGATGTTCAGGGTACTGTAAACCTGACGGAAGGTTCCGGTGTTCGTCTGGATGGCGGCACTGTAAATGTTACGGGTGATGGCCGTATTCTTGGCAATCAGCAGACGGGGAATGATGGCGTATTCTCCATGGCTGGCGGTACGCTGAACATTGATGCAACGGGCAGCACAACCGATGCCCCCACTTCTATTGATGTTATAACTGCTGAAATTGCTGGCGGCACTGTGAACATCACAGGCGATAACAATGACAATTCTGCCTATATTGGTGGTTACACTGGCATGACCGTCAGCGGTGATGCAGTGGTGAATCTTGACAAGGGCGCACGTCTCTTTGGTGGCGGGGATACCGGCACACAGCTTCTTGGCGGTACCGTCAACATGGGGGAAAATTCGTCCATTTGGTTCTCAAAAAGTGGTACTGGTGACATTATTGCCGAAGGCGCAAACGTCAATGTTACTGGTACTGGGGCTACGATTGAATTGAGCAGTGCTCCCCTTAATACAGCCGGTAACATCAGTGTTGCTGAAGGTGCAGAGTTGACCTTTGCACAAGGCAGAGATGGTGGGCAAGATGCAGCAGCTGGTGGTCTTTCAAATGGTGCGATCAACCAGACTGGCGGTACCATCAGCACTGCTGGCCAGCTTACCTTGGACGCCAATACTCCCTTGACCGTTGGCGATGGCGCAACCCTCCAGACTGTTGGTGACGGTTTTATTCAGACGGAAGCTGGCTCCAATTTGACAGTTGCTCAAGGCGGTACTCTTGATGCCAGCGCGGCCTCGGCAGCCGCTGGTGGAGCAATTCGAGGGCAAGGTACTGCCTCTCTGGAAGACGGTGCTAACGTGCGCATTAGTAATGCCAAAGCTGGCGTAGAATATAAGTTACTGTCTGATGAGGTTGCGGCTGCTTCTGGTGGCCTTGATGCTGCTGTTGGCGATGTAACTATGCTGAACAGCTCTGATTTCGTTGGCTTGGAGTATGACGCAGCAACAGGTACATTCAAGGGGACAGCCAAGTCCGCCTCCAGTGTTCTGCCCAATCTGGATGGCGCATTGGGCGGGCTTGTTACTGGCATGTATGCGGCTGGCAACAATGATCTTCACGCTGCCCAGGCTGGTCGCCGCTTCCTCTCGCGGGCAACTGACCCTGACTATGGTGGTTCTGCCAACAGCCAGACGGCTACCATTGAATCCGCTGCCCGTATCGCCGCTGTCAGTGCCGTGCCGCAGATGACCTGGGCTGCCCAGAAGGCCGCCAGTGCAGCCGTTACCCAGCGTACGTCCCTTTCTGCCCCGGCCAGCGCGGGCTTGCAGGCCGTGGCTGCCGACGGCAGTGTGCAGACCGGCGCGGCTGCCGGTGATGCCATGAAGAACGGCTTTGCCATGTGGATCATGCCCCTCTACCAGAGCTGGAACGCCTGGGGGCTGGAAGGCGGCAACCTTGACATGGACGTGCACGGCGGCCTTGGC
>JAFQED010000036.1 GCA_017415765.1 Desulfovibrio sp.
ACCAACGCTTCCCTTTTTACCGGGGAGATGCGCCTGTATATTTTCCCAGACCCTGTCACAAATATCATGTCGTCGATGCGCGTACATAGCCTCTCCTGTCATGTATGAAGAGAGCCTACCATATTATTATTTGTTTGACGATACTATCTAAGCCGGAAGAACTCATGCGAGCATCGATTGCCTGTCGGACGGAAGAATTTTACTTGTCTATCCGATTGTTCTGCCGTAATGTAGAACACATCGCTTCCCCCAGTCGATGGGCTATTCAACCTGTGAAGGAGGCCAGATGCTGTTCAGCGGTAATCCTTCCATGCCCAATATGATTATCAGTCCCGCAGACAGTGCCAGTCAGGGGCTGTCCTTCAATGATTACCTTCTGGGACAGATACGTCATGTGGTTCCTGAAGCTGCGAGGCTTGCAAGTATCGGGAGTGGATTTGGTTTTAGTGCCAGCAATACGCCGGAGATAGTGCAGGGAGCTTTGGTAAGTATTAGTTCCTGAGCATGATTCTAAAATCTCAGATGTGAGAATGGGTATCCTATGGAGCCTTTCTGGTGGATACTTTACACCGGCTGATAGAAACAGCGTTTAGAACGTAATGTCATTTCCAATGGCATTGCGCTCTAGGGTGCGAACCGCGTTTTCCGCATCGCCACCTCATACTTGCAATTGAGGATGAGTTGGTCTAAGGTATATAGATAAATCTGAAGGTGCCTTGAAAAAAGGCTAAGAGGGAAGCCGGTGTAAGTCCGGCACGGACCCGCCGCTGTAATCGGGGAGACCGTCCACAGGATTCGTCAATCAACCACTGTTCCGTTGTAACGGGATGGGAAGGTGTGGACAGGTTGTTGAGCCGGAAGTCAGAAGACCTGCCTTCATGAAGGTTGTCCCATGTCGTGGTAATGCATGGGATTCTGTCGCTATTAAAACGGATGGCGGCCCCTTTTTGTATGGGGCCGCTTTTTTTATTGTCTGCCTCAGATAGTTGAAGTGTTTATGCGCAAAATACGCACCATGATTCTTGTTGCAATGATTGTAGTGGTAGGTATGGTCATTCGCAAGGAATTGCAGACCATCCACAGTCATCCCGCAATTCCTGATAAGCCTCAGCGTATCCTTTCCTTCGCACCAAGTGTTACCGAAACCCTCCACGCCATGGGCCTTGGTGAGCGAATAGTCGGCGTTACCCAATTCTGCACCTGGCCGCCAGAGGTTTCCAGATTGCCGCGTGTTGCGGGCTTCAGCGACATCAATTTTGAAGCTGTTGTGCGTTGTCGGCCAGATCTGGCTGTCCTGCCCATTGATAAAACGGCCAATGCTGAAGCTCTGGAAAATCTGGGGATTCCCGTGCTGACCCTTGATACCCGCTCCCTTCAGGGTTTTCTGCAGGATCTGACACGCCTTGGCGTAGTGACTGGCAGATACAAGGAAGCCGAGGTCATTATCAACAGCTTTCATAGCGCATTGGCTGCAGCGCAGCAGCGTGCGAAGGGTGTCCAACGCCCACGAGTGCTGTTTTCCATCATGCACTCCTATCAGGGACTCGGCTATATTGATGAGATCAATGCCATCGGCCGTGATGGTTTTTATAATGAGCTGATCGAAGCGGCAGGCGGTGACAATGTTTATGATGGACAGCTGGCCTTTCCCCGACTGTCGCGTGAGGCTATCATTTTTCTCAACCCGGATGTCATCATAGACGTTATACCCACGGGTGAAAATCTGGCAGAGATCAAACAAGACTGGGAAAGCCTGCACAATGTCAGTGCCATTCGCAACGGCCAGTTGTACTTTCTTACCGATGTGGCAGACACTGTACCCGGGCCACGCTCCGTACAAACTCTGGAACATCTATCCCGTGCCTTTTATCCCCAGTCTTCTCACCTTACAGCGTCCGATAAAGGTATCCTGCCATGAATACGGTGCTGCGCTGCAATGAGTTTTCCTTCTCACTGGCTGGAGTATCTATCATTGATGGGATCAATTTTTCCCTGAAAAAAGGGGAATATCTCTCTATCATCGGCCCTAATGGTTCCGGCAAGTCCACACTCCTCAAGTGTCTGCTGCGCTTGCACGAAGGCGGCCAAAGCCGTGGCCAGATACAACTTTTTGGCCAGCCCATTACTGAATACAGCCAGCGAGATCTGGCCCGCCATATGGCCTATGTGCCACAGGCAGGTGGCAGAATCCCTCCTTTCACTGTTGCAGAATTTCTGAAACTGAGCCGCTATCCCTACAGCGCGCACCGCAACGCCCTGTCGCTTCAGGACAAGGGCGAAGTGGCACGGGCTCTGGAGCTGACCGATATGCAGGGGCTGGCCCACAAAAACCTGGCTACACTTTCCGGGGGGGAGCGGCAACGGGCCTTTTTGGCGGCAGCACTGGCCCAGGGCACAGACGTGCTGTTGCTGGACGAACCAGCCTCCTTTCTGGATCCCCGCCACGCGGCTGGACTCAATGCCCTGTTAAAGTACCTCAATCGGCAGCAGGGTATGACAATTATCACAGTCACGCATGACCTCAATCATCCGCTTGACGCCGGGGGCCAGGTACTGGTGCTGCGGCATGGCTGGCAGGCATTTTTCGGCCCCAGTTCGCAGCTTGCCATCCCCGGTATCCTGGAGGCTGCCTTTGAACACAGGTTCACCTATCTAAAGCACCCCACCACAGGCAAGCCCCTTGTGCTGGCTGAACAATGCTGAGGTGATCGCCATGTCTGATAAGCGCATACTCTTTCTGCTTGCTGCTGTGTTTCTGTCCTCCATGGTCGGCAGCATCTTTTTGGGCATGAGTGTTATATCCCCTTCCAGCCTGTTTGAAGCAGGAAGCCCGGATGCCGAAGTTTTCTGGCGTTTGCGCGTACCACGCACCCTGGCTGCCTTTCTGTCAGGGGCTGGCCTGGCCGTGAGTGGGCTGGTTTTTCAGGCCATGTTTCGCAACCCGCTGGCTACGCCTTTTACCCTGGGAGTTTCCAGCGGTGCTGCCCTTGGGGCTTCGCTCTATATCAGGTTGGGGCTGGCTTTTTCTTTGCCTGGCATACAGGGCAGCCTGTTGCTGGCCCTGCTGGGCGGCCTCCTGTCCATGTTGCTGGTGTATCTTATCACACGCGCCAAAGGCGGATTTTCTACGCCAGTCATGTTACTGGCAGGGGTCATCATCAATTTTTTCTTTTCCAGCCTGGTCATATTCATCCAGTACTGGAGCAATGCTCGCGATGCTCTGCAAATCATGCGCTGGCTCATGGGTTCACTTTCTGGCTTGGATGCGACCCGGCTGGTGGATTTGGGCATAGTGGTGTGCATTGGTTCGGTTCTTGTCTATCACATGGCGCGTGAGCTTGATTTGCTCACAGCAGGGGAAGAGCTGGCGGCCAGCCGTGGTGTGGCTGTGCGGCGCGTCAAGCTGATGGTTTTTGTGCTGGCGTCAGTGATGGTGGGGGCTGTGGTGTCTCTGGTTGGCCCCATAGGCTTTGTGGGTATGATGGTTCCGCACATTTGCCGCCTCTGGCTTGGCGCGGGGCATCACAGGCTTGTGCCTGTTTCCTTTGTGCTGGGTGGTTGTTTTCTCGCATTGTGCGACCTCACTGCCCGCACAGTGCTGGCACCGGCGGAGATACCCACAGGCATCATCACTGCCATGATAGGGGGGCCGTTTTTCCTGTGGACTCTGTTCAGGAGCAACAGGGACGGCGAATTACTGTAGGGCACTGTGCCCAAACCTGTAACAGTTGAGGTAAAGGAAATGTCAGGTAACTGGTTGCTACGAATGGTCACACTGATTTGTCTGCTGGCTTTGCTCTGTCCGGTGCAGTCTGTCTCTGCATCAGAGCACGAACACGAAACCGTGGTGGTAACTGCCGGGCGTGTGGAAGAAAAACCCAGAACAGTCACCCAGTCCGTCACTGTAATTTCCAGTGAGGAGATAGAGAAAAACCAGTATCAGGATATGGCCCAGCTGCTGCGCAATTACGGCATCGGCATGGGAGGCATTTCTGAAGGTGAGAGCATCAATAGTATAAGCATACGCGGTATGGGCACTGGCACTTCGGGCAACTACGGCATGACCAGCCCAATTTTAGTTCTCATTGACGGTCGCCGCGCCAGTACGGCCAATGTCTCCATGCTGCCTATGGTCAGCATTGACCGGGTAGAAATTTTGCGCGGCCCGGCTGCTGTGCAGTACGGCTCCTCTGCCATTGCTGGCGTTATCAACGTCATCACCAAGCGCGGCGGCAAGGAATGGCATGGCGCAGCCGAAGCAGGCTACGGCAGTTGGGATACCACGAAGGCCATGGGCGGTCTTTCCGGTTCTGTTGGCCCGGTGGATATTGCCGGGGGCGTGCAATGGTCGCATCAGGGCGATGACTACAAGACCGGTAAATGGGATACCCTCAAGAACAGTAACTATCATTCCAAGCTGGCCTATGTGCTCAATGCGGGTATCAATTTTCTGGAAGAACATCGCCTTGGCGTGACCCTGATGAGTGTGTCCAACCAGCATATGGATAATCACGCTGACATTTTTTACAGACCTATTTCAGAAGAAAACCGTAGCTATAGCGACCGACACACTCATGATGTGGATGTGCTGTATGAGGGTGGATACAAAAAAGCTGGGCTTGCCTGGCAGGCCAGATATTTTAATACGGGAAATCATTGGGCTAACTATTCTGATGATGGTTTTGGGTCGTTGAGTGAGTATCTTGATCACTCTCGCAATCAGGGAGCGCAGGCACAACTTTCCTGGTCAGGAGACTTTCTCAGCCTGACTGGTGGCTTTGACTGGCTCAGTAATAAATATACCCAAAGTAGTACCCCAGACAAATGTGAAACCGATAATTATGCGGGCTTTCTGTTAGCCAAGCTCAATCTTTTTGATGAAATGCTCATCCTGAGTGGTGGCGTGCGTTATGACGCCTATGAACTTAAGGCCGGAAACAAGAGCAGGGATTTGGATAATACCAGTTTTTCCGTTGGCGCAGCCTTCAATCCCTGGGATTGGCTGACCCTGCGTGCTAATTACGGGGAGTCCTTCCGCGTTCCAACGGGATTGGAAACCCTAGGCTATGCTCTGCCTGAGTGGTACATGGTCTATCACGGTGATATTGATCTGAAGCCGGAGAAAGGGCGCGGCTGGGACGCTGGCTTTGAAGTCAACTTTAAGGGGCTTACTGCAGGGTTGACCTACTTTGAAACACGCTATGATAATAAAATTATAGCCGAACCAGTCCCTAACACTTGGGATTATCAGTATGTCAATAAAGATGAATCCCAGTACCGAGGTCTGGAAGGTCAGGCCAGCTTTGACCTGGGTACCTTCTTTGACTGGCCCTTTACCCTGCGCCCCTACCTCAACTTTACCCACATCCTGCAGGCAGATGACAACCAGGGCGAACGTATTCCATTTGTCAGGGATTGGGAATTGGCCTATGGGCTCAACTTTTCCTATCCCGAATACGGCCTCATAGCTGATCTGCGTTTTGTCTATATGGGCTACATGGATGAAACATATAGTGGGGAAACCAAAAGAACTGGCGGCAAGACTACAGCAGACTTCTTTATCCAGAAGACTATCCTTGACTTTGAAGACAAGGGCAGACTGAGCATCAAGGGGGAGATACGCAATATCTTCAACACCTATTATGAAACCAAATACGGTTATCCGCAGCCTGGCCGCTCCTACTATGTGGGTCTGCGCTACGACTTTTAAGCAGGAGTAATGAGCATGACCATCCGCCGCTTCCTTCTGTCCGCACTGTGTCTGACGCTTGTGGGCATGGCCTGTGCTTTGCCCGGACGTGCCAATACAGCCGCCCTGTCAGAGCTGCCTGTCAGCTTCACGTCCCCTCCCCGGCGGGTGGTCTCGCTCTATCCCACAGCCACGGAAGTGTTGGCGGCCATCGGGGCCGCCAACCTTGTGGTAGGCATAAGCCTGCACGACACAAGCCTGCCCGGCATGGAGGGCAAGGCTCTGGTGGGCGGCTTTGCCGCGCCGGATGTGGAACGCATCCTCGCGCTCAAACCGGATTGCGTTATTGCCACTCCCCTGCAGGCTGAAGTGGTAAAAAAACTGCGCTGTCACGGCGTACCAGTGCTGTTACTGGATACTCCCTCCATAACAGCAGGGGAAGATAATATCCGCCTGTTGGGCGCACTTGCAGACAAAAGCAGCGAAGCCGAAAAGCTCATCACAGACCAGCGTGGGCTGTTGCAACTTGCTGTAGATAAAAGCAGTCAACTGGCAAAAAATTCCGATCACAGCCCCCGGCGTGCTATTCGCCTGATGGGCTTTGCTGAAGGCAAACTGCTGGTACCGGGTGACGATTCCTTTCAAAATGAATTTATCCGCACTGCTGGTGCAAAGCCTCCATGCTTTGGGCAAAAAGGTCAGGTCATTGCCGTCAGCCCGAAACAGTGGGAGGATTTTGCGCCAGAGGTTGTTTACTACTGCGGCCATGACCCCAAAACCGTGCAGCAGCATCTTTCTGCGCCAGAGTGGAACAGTGTGCCCGCAGTACAAGAAGGCAGACTCCTCTCCTATCCGTGTGATGTTATCTGCCGTGTGGGCTCCCAGTATGGCTATTTCCCCCTTTGGCTTTCGGCGGATATATACGGCGCAGAATACAGCCAGAAACAGATCTTACCAGATGCCGTGCTGTCGCGCACAAGGCTGGATCTGTCTTACCCGTATCTGCACACTGCCGAAGTGCTGCAAGCCCGCCTTTTCGATATGCCCGCCCGTACGTTGCTGCTGCGCTTTACTGCTCCGTTGACAGTACTTTCCAGTCTTACAGGATGGGCCGAAGGTGTGACGACTGTGGGCAACCATTCCTCGCCTTCGCTGGCCTGGGCCATAACCCATCATCTTGGCCTGCAAAAAACCACACAACGCACCCTGGCACTGTTTGGCGCAACGCCTGAAAACAGCGCGTTTCTGCACACCGGGGCGGACGTGATCCACATGGGCGTGAGCGAACAGGCAGCCGAGGGCTTACGGGTAACAGTACTGGCTACGGCCGGTGTAAAGGGCAATGCCATGCGTGCCTCGCTGGATCAGGGGCTTTTTGTGGAGCACGGCACCATCAATCAGATAGTGTTGACCAACCGCACGCTTTCCCCCGCTGCCATGACTCGCTGTCTTATCACAGCCACTGAAGCAAAAACGGCCGTGCTGGAGGATCTGGACATAAGAAGCAGTTATACTGGCGTAGCTGCCACGGGCACAGGGACGGACAATGTGCTGGTGGTCTCAGGGCATGGCCCGACAGCCAGCATGAGCGGCGGTCACACCAAGCTGGGCGAACTGGTTGCCAGAGCTTCTTATGCCGCTGTGCGACAGGCTGTAGAAAACAGTAACCGCCTTTTTGCCAACCGCGACATTTTTCAGCGTCTGACAGAGCGCAAAGCCGGATTGAGCAGACTTGAAGCCCTCTGCTCCCTGCGCAACCACTCCATAGACAGGCGCAAGCTGTGCGCTGCCCTGGAAAGTTTGCTTTGTCAGTCACGCTATGCGGGCTTTATGGCGCAGGCTTTGGCCCTGGCCGACAGCCACGAACGCGGCCTTGTGCAGGATACCACGACATTTGATACCCTCTGCCTTGCCATAGCCTCGGAGCTGGCTGGCAAGCCGGTAAGCTCTCTCAAGCCCATCTTTACGGAAACAACACTACCGGCCATACTGCTTCAGGCATTGAACACACTGGCAACAGGTGTGCTGGGACGACAGAGACCATAATTCATAGTGGCAGGAGGTTATCTCATGTGGGAGTTGTTTCAGGCTGGTGGGCCGGTTATGTGGCCGCTACTGCTGTGCTCTGTCGTGTCGCTGACCGTGGTGTTGGAGCGCATATACTACTGGCTGCGGCTGGATTTGGACAAGGACAAAGAAAATATCGAGCTTTTGCTGCGTGACGTCCGTGCTGGAAAAAACAGTGAAACTGACGCAAAAGAGGGCAGTCTGATTTTTACCATGCTGATGGAAGGCTGTGCCCATCTCGGGCCTTCGGCCAGCAAGGCGATGGAGGCTGTTGCTATTGATGCCATTGCCGAAATGCGCCGGGGTATGCCTGTGCTGGATACCATTATCACTATTGCCCCCATGCTGGGTATTTTGGGTACAGTGACCGGGATTATTGCCTCCTTTGATATGCTGGGCCAGGCTGGGGTGGAAGACCCCAGGGCCGTGGTTTCTGGCATTGCAGAAGCACTTATCACTACAGCAACAGGCTTGAGCATTTCTGTGGCGACTGTCTTTCCTTACAATTATTTTAATTCCCGCATAGATGCCGCTCAGGATAAGATGGACGCATATGGCACACGCTTAGAGCTGGCCCACGATGAACGATCTATGGCTGAAAAGCTTTCTGGAGAATAGTACAGATGCGTTTGCGCAGAGAACACAAAAATGCCAGAGTCGAAATGCTGCCGCTTATGGATGTAGTGTTTCTGCTGCTGGTGTTTTTTATCTACGCCATGCTGATGATGAGCATATACAAGGAGACAGTCATTACATTACCGTCATCAGAATCGGCCGCAGTTAAAACGTCTGATATACTCACCCTCACCGTCAAGGCCGATGGCAGCCTCTTTTTGGATGAGACGGCTCTCAGTCTGGAAGAGTTGATCACTATCCTGCGGCAAAAAGAAGTTGTGGCACAGCAACTGTTATCAGCCGATGCCAGTCAGAGACAAAAAGAACTGCCCAGCCTGCAAATACTTGCAGATGGCTCTCTGGCATATCAGGAACTCTACCGTGTCCTTGATGCTGTCAAAGCGGCTGGAATCAGCAGAATATCGTTACAGGCAGAGTAAGGTAAACAAGTATGAGCAGCAGCGGTTGCAACAGATCCTTCAACAGAATACGGATACTTGGGGTCTGCTCCAGTATGGCCATACTTTTGCACGGTCTTACCCTGGCTGCTATCCCCTGGCTGCCTTCTAAGGCTCATCCTGCCAGTACAGCCAAAGCGGGCATTGCTATTGAGCTTGCGCCAGCCCCCCCACAGCAGAGCCAGCAGTTGGCCGAAGTACCTCCCCAGCCAAGGTTGTCAGCCCTGCCAGAGCAGCCACTCCCCGCCGCGACTCCAGATTCGGCTCACAAAAAAATCAAGCCAGAAAAACCTCAAAAAGCGGCAGTATCCCATACTGCACAGAGAAGGCAGCAGTCCCGAACAAGTGTGCCTACTGCAAAGACAGACTTGCAGGAATCAGTTGTACAGCAGACTTCTCCTGCTACTCTATCTACGAGGTACAGTAATCCCAAGCCAGCTTATCCTGAATTAGCCCGTAAAAGAGGCCAGGAAGGAACAGTCCGACTGCTTGTATCTGTGAACGAACAGGGGCAGGTTGACGAAATTACAATTACGCAAAGCAGCGGCTGGCCCATGCTGGATGCAGCTGCCTTGAAAACAGTGCGCCGCTGGCGTTTTGTACCTGCCATGCGTACAGGCATACCGATTACGGACAAGGTGATAGTCCCGGTGCGCTTTGCTCTCAAGTAAATATACTAGAGCATTTTTCTATTGAAAATATCTACAACTTTTGAACCAACCTTTTGCATTTGATGCTGTCACCGTTTTCAACGCACCCTTAGAGC
>JAFQED010000037.1 GCA_017415765.1 Desulfovibrio sp.
AGGGTACACCCGATCCCATTCCGAACTCGGAAGTTAAGCTCTTCCTCGCCGATGATACTGCATAACGTCATGTGGGAAAGTAGGCCGCTGCCAAATCGTTCAAAGCCCCTTGCTGCTCTCATGCGCGAGGGGCTTTGCTGTTTGATAGAAGGTAGAACAAAACGCCATAATAGTTGACAGGAAGCCGCCTCAGTCCTAATTTCACCAATATCTAGTTTTTGACGTCATAAAGGATACCCCATGTCACTGTGCAGCATTGATGAAGCCATTGCCGACATCCGGCAAGGCAAGATGATTATTTTGGTAGATGACGAAGACCGGGAGAATGAAGGCGACCTGACAATGGCTGCCGAATTTGTGACACCGGAAGCTATCAATTTCATGGCACGTTTTGGGCGTGGGCTGATATGTCTGCCACTTGCTCCCGAACTGACTGAACGGCTGGGGCTGCAACTGATGACCCAGCGCAATGCCTCCCGTTTTGGTACCAATTTCACTATTTCCATCGAAGCCCGTGAAGGTATCAGTACGGGTATTTCAGCCGCTGACCGGGCAAAAACCATTCTGACAGCAGTGGCTGATGGAGCACGTCCGGAAGACCTTGTTTCACCGGGGCATATCTTCCCGTTGCGGGCTCGGGGAGGCGGGGTGCTTTCACGAGCCGGACAAACCGAAGGCAGTGTGGATCTGGCACGTCTGGCTGGGCTGAAACCAGCAGCTGTTATTTGCGAGATCATGCGTGACGATGGCAGCATGGCTCGTATGCCTGACCTTGAGATATTCGCCCAGGAACACGGCATCAAGATAGCAGCCGTACGAGACCTGATCCGCTACCGGCTTGAGCGCGGGCAAGTTTCGGTACGTTGCGATGCCACAGCACATCTGCCCAGCCTGTACGGCGACTTTACCGTACATGCCTATGAAAGTGATATGGAACCCGGAACGCACCTTGCCTTGGTCAAGGGAGACCTGTCCGGGCCAGAGCCAGTGCTTGTGCGCGTACACAGCCAATGTCTTACAGGGGACGCACTGGGTTCTCTGCGTTGCGACTGCCGTGGCCAACTGGGGGCAGCCCTGCGCCAGATAGAAAAGGAAGGACGCGGTGCCCTGCTCTATATGCGGCAGGAAGGACGTGGCATTGGCCTTGCCAACAAAATACGAGCCTATGCCCTGCAGGATCAAGGCTACGACACGGTAGAGGCCAACCGCAAGCTGGGCTTCCCTGATGATTTGCGTGACTATGGAACGGGTGCACAAATTTTGGTGAATCTTGGTATTCGCAAAATTCGTCTGCTGACCAACAACCCCAAGAAAATTGTGGGTCTTTCCGGCTACGGCATCGAAATCGTGGAGCGCGTACCCATTGAGATCGAAGCCTGCCCGGAAAATGAAGAATACCTCCGTACCAAGAAAGAAAAAATGGATCATCTGTTGACCGGTATCCGTTGCCACTGCTGAGCAGGCCGGTAACTGACAAGAGAAATGGCGGGCGGCGTATCTCCAAAGGATGCGCCGCCCTTGTCTGCAAGCGACACGTCAACTTTTTTCAATGAGTGATATATGGTGGCAAAAGATCGGCAACATGGCACATGCCCCCGCGCTGTCCCTGCACAACGCACAAAAGCGGCAGACGGCAGTACCATAGAGGGCGTCCGGCTCAATAAGGCCATTGCTGCAGCCGGGCTTTGTTCGCGCCGCAAAGCTGATGCGTATATCCTTGCTGGCCTGGTACGAGTGGATGGTACGGTTGAAGCCAATCCTGCCCGACGGATCCTCCCTGGTGAACAAATTTCTGTAAATGGCAAAAATCTTGCTCAGGCGCAGGCCTTCTCCTACTATCTCTTGCACAAGCCGGTCCAGACTGTTTGCACCCTCCGAGACCCGCAAGGCCGCCCCACGGTGCTGGATTGTCTGCCAGATGCAGCCCGGCAAATACGCCTGTATCCTGTGGGACGGCTGGACTACTTTTCTGAGGGATTACTACTTCTTACAAATGACGGCCAACTGGCTCAACGTATGGCACACCCCCGCTATCACCTGCCCAAGACCTATGAGGTGCTGCTGCGCGAAAAACCTTCAGCAACAGCGTTAGCTGCCATGCGCGAAGGTATGCTTTTATCCGAAGGAGAAAAGCTTTTGCCAGTAGAAGTTGAACTTGCGATGACACGGAACGGGCAATATCAACTACAGATGGTTCTACGACAGGGGGTCAATCGCCAGATACGCCGCATGTGCAGGGATTTGAACCTGACCATCCTGCGCCTCAAGCGGGTGGCCCAGGGGCCTTTACGCTTGGGTAGTCTCCCACGCGGTGCTGCACGGGAACTGACCGCTAACGAGGTACTTGCCCTGAAAAAAGCGATGGAGTCCACCACCTGACGATAACGTCTTTGGCTGTCTTTAGAGCATTTTCTGAATATCGCCCTGCGAACCTGTAGGGCTGGGGCTATGCTGCATCCATGCTGCAGAACACGAAGGAAGTGAGATGAAACATCAGCATCAGCTCGGATCTCCCACATACGGTCGCCCCCGAGGGGATTGGCTGACTTGGGCAGCAGCCCTTCTTGTGCCCTTAAGTTACCTGATTCTTTACACGCCCTATGGTATGGACAGTACGGATTTCGGGTATTTTTACGGATACGCATGGCGTATCCTCGAAGGCCAGATCCCCTACAGAGATTTTTGGTACATCAAGCCTGCCCTGCCTCTCTATTGGCATGCCTTCTGGTTATGGCTGACCCCGGAAAGCTGGGAGGTGCTTGGCGGCAAGGCAGGTTTTGTGGGGGCGATGTTGGCCACCTCGTGGCTTGCGGCAGCCAGTCTGAACAAAGTTTTTGACCTCGAAAAGCTGGGGCTGCCTCTTCCCCTGTTGGCAACCTGCGGCTTTGTCTGGGGTGTTCACAGTTTCCCACACATGCCGTGGCATACGGTAGATGGTATTCTTTTCGCATCAGGCGGACTCTGGTGCGCCGTAAGCGGCTGGCCTACCGTGGCAGGATTGCTTGCGGGCTGTGCCATGCTCTGTAAACAGTCGTACCTGTTCGTACCGCTGGCTGTTGTCCTGCTGGTATGGCTCTATGGTGGCCGCTGGCAACTGGCGGTGAGGGCCCTGGCAGGATGGGGCGGCCTGATGCTGCTGGTTTGGTGCTTGCTTCATGCGTCAGGAGCTTTTGACGATTTTACGCGGATGACCACAGGCCAGTTGGATATTAGGGAAGCCCTGGATGCGGGCATCCTGATATATCTGCGGCAGAACTGGTGGCTGCCGGCACTGGCTTGTCTGCCGTGGCTGGCAGCCCGCCTGATGAAGGGCAAACTGCCAGTTGGTCTGCTTCCCGCTCCTCTGTATCTGGTACTGCTGACAGTCTGGTATACTTGGGATGTATGGCGTTCCCAGGGCTGGACAGGCTATGGCACATCATGGCCCACACTCTTTATGCTGCTTGGTGGGCTTTGTCTGCTGCTGCCTGTTCGACTGCTTGTACCGTGGTTGCGTTCGCAGCCGGCCGAGGGTGTCAGGCACAGGATTTGGCTTGCCCGTGTTTCGTTTGGGGCAGCCCTGCTCACGGCATGGTCTGTGGCCATTAGCGGAGGGTATAAAATCCCGGCATTTTATGCCGTGCCACTCCTGTTTGCGCTGGCTTGCATCCATGCCAGCATGGGGGGACGCGGTCGGTCGTTGTTGTGGGCTAGCCTGGCTGCTGGCTTGCTGATGTTCTGGGCAGGGTATCAGCATCCCTATGTATTTCCGGTACGTCCCCTGCCCAGGGCAGCTCTCGTGCATGATGCCGGACAGATCTACCCGAAAGCAAGTGGCGTTCTGGTGGATACTGTCATGTACGAGAAGCTGGAGGAACTTGACATGCTGCGGGGCAAGTATGGCCCTCATTACAAAACCTTGCCTGGCTTCAGTTTTGCCTATTATCTCAATGGAGATACGCCAGTGTACCCTTCAGACTGGCTTATTGACTGGGAGATAAATGGCGAAACAGAGACTCTGTATCAGGAACTGCTCGCTAGAAACCTTTATGTCTTCATGGAACGGGATCAACTGGATGCTGTTCGGGCAGATGCCTATGAGCGGGCTGGCTATACCGTGCCACAAAGGGTGCGTCATTCCTGGAATGTGATCGAGACGACAAAGCACTTTATCGTCTTTCAGCGTCCTTGAATCTGTAGATGTCTCCTGCCCCTTGGCAGTCAGCGCAGCTCATGCTACAAAAACACAGGGGTTGGTTATGAACGAGCAAAGCAGCAAGGCATTCAGTGACTTTCTGGCCTTCATGAGTCGCAACGGGCTTAATACCACGGCCCAGCGCAAGGTCATTGCCGAGGCTTTTTTTGAACTGCCCGGTCACCATTCGCTGGAAGAGTTCTACCAGCATGTGTTCAAGCTGGATTCGGGTATCGGGCAAACCACGGTGTACCGTACGCTCAAGCTGCTGTGTGATGCTGGTCTTGCCACAGAGATCCATTTCAAAGATGGCATTACCCGGTATGAGGTAGCCCGGCCAAACAGCCACCATGACCATATCGTCTGCCTGTCCTGTGGGAAAATCGTAGAAATCTATGACCAGCGGATTGAATCCCTGCAAAGGGAGATCGGCGAACAGTACGGTTTTGTGTTGAGCGGTCATCTGCATAATCTGTATGGCATTTGCGATGTCTGCCGCAAGCAGGATAAGGTGGACTGAGCCAGTCACAAGCCTGACAGACAATTTGACAGGTGCGGACTGCGTCCTCATTTGTTTGAGGATTTTGATGAATATGATATTCAATTTCTTTTGCCGCCTGCACAAGTGGGCGGCACAGCCAGATGATAGCGAAGGAACGTACAATGGATACACAGACCCTGGTGGCGATTTTATGTGTGCTGGCAGCGGTGTTTTTTATGGGCCGCAAGGCGTATGATGCGCTGCGCAGAGGCAGCGGGGGCTGCGGCTGCGGTTGCAGTTGTGGCAAGGTAAAGGCCGGGCAGTGTGCTCCTTCTAATGGCGCGGGCCAGCCGGACGGCAGACAGGGGCCTCGGCCTTAGCGTCTCCCTGCACTCGCAGTTCTGTGCCTATCCCCTGCGGCGGCGGGCCTTGTCCTGCCGTTCCTGCATCAAAAAGCGTCCCGTTACCGAGTTGGGGTCTGCCACAATGGCTTCGGGCGTACCGCAGGACACGATTTGCCCGCCGTTGTCCCCGCCGCCAGGGCCCATGTCCAGCACATGGTCAGCAGCCAGTATCATGTCCGTATTGTGCTCGATCACAACCACCGTGGCTCCCTTGTCCACCAGGGCGTGGAGTACCTTGATGAGCTTGCCGACCTCGTGCATATGCAGCCCGGTGGTCGGCTCGTCCAAAATGTAGAGGGAACCTGGCAGGGAACGCTTGCCCAGCTCACGGGAGATCTTGATGCGCTGGGCCTCGCCGCCCGAAAGAGTGGTGGCGGGCTGCCCCAGCCGCAGATAGCCGAGGCCCACGTCCTCCAGTACGGCCAGCCGACGCTCAAGCGAGGGATAGCTCTCAAAAAGCTGACGGGCCTGCTGCACGGTCAGTTCCAGTACTTCCGCAATGTTCAGGCCTCTGTAGCGCACTTCAAGGGTCTCGTGGTTATAGCGTTTGCCCTGACAAACATCACAGGTCACGTACACATCGGGCAGAAAGTGCATTTCCACCCGGATTTGCCCGTCACCGGAACAGGCTTCGCACCGCCCCCCCCGCACGTTGAAGCTGAAACGACCGGGCTGATAGCCGCGCTTGCGGGCATCGGGCGTCATGGCAAAAATCTGGCGTATTTCGTCAAATATCTTGGTATAGGTGGCGGGATTGGAGCGCGGTGTTCGCCCGATGGGCGTCTGGTCAATGGCTACCAGTCGTTCCACCGGCGTGGCCCCGTCCTCATAGCTCAGGCCGCCAATACTGCCGGGCTGGTCAACCCGCAGCCCCAGTTGCAGTGCCAGATGCTTGTAAAGGGTGTCCACCACTAGTGAGCTTTTGCCAGAGCCGGAAACCCCGGTGACACAGGTCAGCACCCCCAGTGGGAAACGGCAGTCAATATGGCGCAGATTATTGGTACTCACATCCCGCAGCACAAGATGCCCTGCGGGTTCGCGCCGTCCGTCCGGCAGGGGGATGCGCTCATCGCCGCGCAGGTAGCGGGCGGTGAGTGTATCGGCCTTGCCCAGCAGGTCGTGCACTGACCCCTGGAACATGATTTCGCCACCCTGAGAGCCGGAACCCGGCCCCAGCTCAATGACAGTATCGGCAGCGCAGATGGTGGCTTCATCGTGCTCCACCACCAGCACAGTATTGCCTCTTCCCTGCAGGGAGCGCAGTGTGCCGAGCAAGCGTTCATTGTCGCGCGGGTGCAGGCCGATGGAAGGCTCGTCCAGCACATAGGTCACACCCACAAGGCCGGAACCAAGCTGGGAGGCCAGACGGATGCGCTGGGCCTCCCCCCCGGACAGGGTAGCCATGGAGCGGCCCAGAGAGATGTATTCCAGCCCCACGTCCCGCATAAAGGAAAGCCGAAAGGTCAGCTCCTTCAGCAATGGCTCGGCAATGCGCGCGTGACGACCGCTAAACACAAGGCCGTCAAGCCAGCACAGGGCCTTTTCTACCGACAGGGCGCAAAATTCGGCCATATTCAGGTCGTTTACCCGCACGGAAAGGGCCGAGGCATTCAGCCGTGCTCCGCCACAGTCCGGGCAGCTGGTGGACTGGCGAAAACGCGCCAGGGCTTCGCGCCAGGCTTCGCCATACTGCATCCCCTTTTCCAGTAGGGGGATGACACCGGGCCAGCGTTTTTCTGAGACGCTGACTTCGCTCTGGATCTTCTGTGCCTGGATAAAATGCTCACTTTGATAGTCCCCCGCCGCCCCAAGGGCCACATTGCCGCCCATCCAGTTGCGGCGCAGTCCCAGCGAGTTGGTGGCAGGTTTGCCATCCTCCCCTTCACCATAAAAAAGGGCGGCCAGTGCGTCCTCACCAAAGCTGTCCAGCGGAGTGGAGAGGGTGAAGCCAAAACGTTTACCCAAAGCGCGCAGGGCTGGCTCGTAGCGTTCAAAGGCCCTGCCCGTGGTCCACGGCAGCAACGCACCGGTATTGAGCGAAAGGCCCCGGTTGGGCGCGATGAGACGTGGCTCGAAATAATCTACCGTACCAAGACCCACGCAGCGCGGGCAGGCCCCCTGCGGCCCATTGAAGGAAAAAAGCTGCGGGCTGGGGGAGGGCAGGGAGATATGGCAAACCGGGCAGGCCGACGTGGTGGAGTGGACAGTATCGCGTTGCCCTTCGGGCTTGTCGGGCTGGTGCAGGAAGAGCCTACCTTCGCCATAGCGCAGGGCCAGCTCTACGGAGTCAGCCACACGACCGCGTATACCCTCCTTGTTGACAAGGCGATCCACCACAAGATCAATGTCGTGCTTTTTATTCTTGTCAAGGCTGGGCACATCGTCGAGGGTGTAGAACTGCCCATTGACACGCACTCTGGCAAAGCCCTGCGCCCGGAGCTTTTTGAACCTGTCCTGATGTGTGCCTTTCTGCCGCTCCACCAGCGGAGCCAGCAGCATAAATTTGCTGCCCTGCGGAAGGGCCAGGATGTCGGCAATGATTTCGTCAGCGGCGCGGGCTTCTATGGGACGGCCGCAGCCGGGGCAGTGCATGACGCCCAGCCGGGCAAAAAAGACGCGCAGAAAGTCATGGATTTCCGTCACTGTGCCCACAGTGGAGCGCGGATTACGCGAAAGGCTTTGCTGCTCCAGCGAGATGGCGGGGGAAAGCCCCTCTATCAGCTCCACATCGGGTTTGTCCATCTGGGGCAGAAACTGGCGGGCATAGGTGGAAAGCGATTCCACATAGCGGCGTTGCCCCTCGGCATAGATGATGTCAAAGGCCAGGGTGGACTTGCCGGAACCGGACGGCCCGCAGATGATGACCAGCTCGTCACGGGGGATGTCAAGGCTGAGATCTTTGAGGTTATGGTGTCGGGCCTTGACGATGTGGATACAGGGCTTGTGCGCGTTCATGGGGCTGTTCTAAAGCCGTTGCGGCTGCTTGGCAAGGGGATGTCCCCTGCTCCTGGCAGACACAACTTTCGGATTTTTGGGCATGGGATCTCACCCCTTGCCCAGCGGGAAAAAGTCTTCCACATCCAGGCAAAAGGCAATACCGATGCCCGGCTCGTTGAGGCAGGGCGTTTTGCGGATACTGTCAAGGATGGCGGGTGCGGCGTCCTTTTCTGCCAGTATCAGCAAAAACTCCTTGTCCGGCACGATGGTGATGCCAAAAAATTTCACGTCTTCCTCGCGGCCCGTGCCACGGGCATTGACAATGGTGCCACCCCGTGCCCCGGCCTCGCGCGCCGTCTGCATGACCTCATCGGCATAGCCCCGGTTGACGATAACGCAAATCAGTTGATGGCTGGCCGTGCTGCTCATGCTTTCTCCCGTAGAAAGGCTGGAGGGTTGTGGGGTCATGCCCGGTATGACGTGCCGCAAAATGCCCGGCACATCCAGCACAAAGCCGATGCCCGGAGCCTTTTTGGCCAGACGGCTGTCCGTGCGCAGGGCCGTGCATATGTTGTCCATAACGGCAGCGGGGGCCAGGGTAAAGACCAGTTCCTTGGCACTGTCGCCCAGACAGAGCAGACGCAGGATGTGGTTTTCGGCCGTGCCACGGCCCAGCAGCACCGTGCCGCCGGGCGCACCGGCCTTTTTGGCCGCCTCTACCACCACATCGCCCTGATGTCTGGGAACAATGCTCACCAGAAGTTTGCCGGGCGTATAAACAGTGCCTGGTGTGCTCATGCCTTCTGGCCTCCTGCGCTATGGCGTTCCAGGGCCTCCTGCCGCTGGCGGGCGGCTGCCCGCTCCCGTCGGTCATAGAGGATACCCAAAATCTGGATGGTGATCAGCGGGGTCATGGCAATCATGGCAATGACGCCAAAGGCATCGGCAATGGGGTCACCGCCAAGACTGTGCGAGGCCCCCAGCGTAAACGCCAGAATAAAGGTAGAGGCCATTGGCCCGGAGGCCACCCCGCCGGAATCAAAGGCAATGGCCGTAAACATGCGCGGGCAGGGCAGCATCAGGGCAAGGGCAAGGGCATAGTCGGGGATCAGAAAATACCAGATACTCAGGCCACCCACCACCCGGATGACGGCCATGCCCACGGCTGCGGCCACACCAATGCACAGGGATGCCAGCATCACGCTGCGCCGGATATGCCCGCCGGAGACTTCTTCCACCTGTGCGGTGAGCACCCAGACGGCCGGTTCTGCGCAGACCACCAGGGCACCCAGCACAAGACCCACAGCCACAATGGCGTATTGCATGTCGTGCAGGGCCAGTAATCCCCCCAGCTCACGCCCGGCAGGGATAAAGCCGCCCTTGGCCCCTACAAAAAAGAGTACCAGCCCTACAAAGGTATACAGCAGGCCCATGACCATGCGGATAGTACCCTGTCTGGTCATCCGCAGCAGAAAGAGTTTGAAGACGATGAAAAGCCCCACCAGTGGGCCAAGGGCCATGCCTACTTCTTCGGCCACGGCAGGTACCATACCCACAAAGTGTTCCAGCAGGCCACCGCTCCGAACATCCACCTGCGCCGCGCTGCCTCCCTCCTGTCCTGTCTGGATCAGCCCCAGAAAAAGCACGGCAAGGATGGGCCCGACGGAAGCCAGGCCCACAAGGCCAAAGCTGTCGTCCCGCCCCTGATCCTTGCCGCCGCGTACAGCGGCTACCCCCACGCCCAGAGCCATGATGAAGGGGACTGTCATGGGGCCGGTGGTGGCTCCCCCGGCGTCAAAGGCCACGCCAAGAAAGGCCGGACTGGCAAAGGCCGCACAGGCAAAAACCAGCAGATAAAACAGCAGGAAGAGCAGCCGCAGAGAGATCTGAAAAACCACTCGGGCCAGCGCAATGGTCACAAACAGGCCCACCCCAATGGCTATCAAGCCCACCAGCAGCAGGGGCGAAAGAGAAGGATCTACTCCAGCTACCTGCTGGGCCAGCACATGCACATCCGGCTCTGCCACGGTGATAAAAAAGCCGATGGCAAAGCCAGCCCCCAGCAAAAGTGGCAGGTTACGGCGTGAGGTCAGGGCCGAACCGGCCTGCTGTCCCACCGGGATAACCCCGATGTCCGCCCCAAGCAAAAAAATGCTCAGGCCAATAATGAGCAGTACGCCGCCCAGCAAGAACTCTCCCAGTCTGTCCCCCAGCGGAGCCATGCTAAAATGCAAAAGCAGCACCACCGCCATGACGGGGATGACCGAAATTGCTGATTCCTTGAGTTTTTCCAACAGATCCACAAATACTCCCAATATATGCAACAACCGGAATTTTTTGATGATAGGCCATGCGCTGCCTCAAGGCAAGGGTGAGGTAGTTGCCCTGGTACCCTTTGTGGGGCCGTTTTACGCGTGGCCAAAGATGCCATGTATCAGCTCCAGGATCTTGGAAAACGATAACAATGATTGCATCTATCAGGCTTGATGGGCAAGCAGAGAGCCTTGTATTTGATAGAGATGTAGATAAACCTATGTTTTCAGCTTATCTGGATGCTGTACTTTTACATACGTTGAAGGATGGCGATATTTTAAGGCATTTTCTGATTGAAACACTCTGTGTTTCAATCCATACGCTGCCTACGCTTCCCCGCATGGCGGGACAAGCGCGGGAAAAGCGCGGTTTCCCAGCGGGCTGGACAAGTCCCGCTTGCTTACGGCGCGGGCGTCCGCTCGCGCGTCCGCCAGAGCGATGCCATTTTCAATGGCATTTCGCTCTAGTGTCTGGCTGCATGGCAGGGCAAAAATGTTTGCCATGCAGAAAAGGCGACTTTCCAAAGTCGCCTTTTCTCATGTTATGGCCGTATGTCTTCGCTAGAACATTTCGTTCTCAGGGCATGAAGGCCGCATGCAACTCCAGCCCTGTCCAACATTCGTAGCAGACCAGCAAAACCAACACCGTATTACCAACACCATGCACAAGGGGCAGCCAAAAACGCTTTTTCTTGTACTTGTTCATGACATAGCCTGTGGCCAGCCCCAGCAGGGAAAGCCCCATGATGGGCCATGCCAGCGTGGCATGGATGCCGGTAATATGTGTCCCGCCAAAATAACTGTGCGTCACATAAAAGCCATAGGCCCCGGCAGTCCAGAGCAGCAGGCCTGCTGTGCCCAGGCGTACATGGTTGCGCCAGGGAAAGATGACCTTTTGTCCGCACAGCATTCGCACACGGGTAACGCCCTGCCACATGGCCAGCAGCCCCAGCACAAAGGCCAGGCCCTGGGTGACCGGATGCACCCAGAAAATGATGGTTTCCAGCATCGTGCTGTCCTGCTTAGAAGCTGTAGTTCAGCTCGGCAAAGTAGGCCTTGGGATGGGCGCAGGCCGGGCACATTTCGGGGGCATGGGCACCTTCTACAAGGCAGCCACAGTTGAGGCAACGCCAGACAGTGGCGTGCTCACGCATGAACATGCGGCCTTCCTTGATGTCAGCAGCCAGTTGCAGAAAACGCTTTTCGTGATGGGCTTCGGCCACGGCAATCTGGCGCATGACAGTGGCAATCTCTGCAAAGCCTTCCTTGTCAGCCTCTGCGGCAAAGGAGGGATACATACAGGTATGTTCGTGATTTTCTCCGCTGGCAGCAGCAAGTAGGTTTGCGCCACTGTCGGCAATGACGCCAGCAGGATAGGCCGCAGTGATTTCCACTTCGCCACCTTCAAGGAACTTGAAAAGACGTTTGGCGTGTTCCTTTTCCTGCAGGGCGGTTTCCAGAAAAACGTCACGCACCAGCACATAGCCGTCGGCCTTGGCCTTGGCAGCGTAATAGTCGTAACGGTTGCGGGCCTGGGATTCACCGGCAAAAGCGGTAAGGATGTTCTTTTCGGTCTGCGTACCTTTGAGGGATTTCATGGATGTCTCCTGTGCTAAAGATTGTGTATGTGTCCGCAAAAAGCAGAGGGAAGTTCCCCCCACCCCGGTAGATATGTGAGTAGGCTCAAGTTGTCAAGAATAATTCCTATTAAGAAAAATTTTGACAACTCCCACTCGGTAAAATCATCACAAGCGGGCTGTTTGGCAAGGCCTGACTTACAGGCGTGCAGGGCAGACGCACAGCTTTACAGCCAGGCCGTATCCGGCATAAGCTGGGTACTGCAAACATTTACGCTGCATGGCCTTGCGGGCGTCTTTTCGTGTCGCCCCGCATGGCATTACACCCAGAACGGGGAATGGTATGGGGTATCAGGAATTTCCATGGGACCGTGGCAACTCACGCAGCATGGACAAGCTGCGCTCGCTCTTTCTGCCTGTACTGACCGGTAAAAGTGTGCTGGATGTGGGCTGCAACACGGGCTTCTTTTGTGGCTGGGCGGCCTTCCAGAAGGCGGCTCATGTCCGGGGTATTGATGTTGACCGTAATGCGATAGAGACGGCACGGATATACTTTCCTGAATGCTCCTTTACCTGTGGGGATTGGGAGAGTATCAGCGATAGGACATATGATGTGGTACTCTGCCTGTCTGCCATTCACTATGCCCGTGACTTTGAAACTTTTGTTCATTTTCTGATGCGCCATGTGGCATCCAACGGCCTGCTTGTCCTTGAACTTGGCATAGCAAGAGGCGATACTGCTGCACTTGTACCAGTGGAACGACAGATAACGTCCAGCATCAGTGATACGCGCCTTTTCCCGACCATGCCCATGCTCCGGCAGGTGCTGGATCGCTACGCGTTCAAGTTTATTGGCAAAAGTGTCCCACAGGCAGGGGATCCCACACCGCGCCATGTCATCCATGTGCAGCACAAAAAGCCCTGTGCCGTACTGCTGCTTGGGCCGCACTATTCCGGTAAAAGCTCGCTTGTATCAGAGATTATTGCCCCGAACCTAACCAGAATTTCTGGTGATACCTTTTTTGGCAGGGTTGCGGCCGGTCAAATTTATGTGGAGGAATCTTTGGCAGCTCTCATCCACTATCTGCCGGGGTCAACCTTGCTCAACTGCGCGGCCATCATGACAAAAATTTGTCAGAAAGGTCTGCTGCCCACCCTGGTGAATGCCATTTCCCAACAGGTAAACAAGTCCGACTTTGTTTTTGATGCTTATATTCCCGCAGACTACCACGCTGTTGCTGTTGGCCTATTTGAAGAACAGGGCTTTTTTGTGGTACAGGTTTCGTCAATGTCCTGCCATCAGTACAGTTGGATACTGGAGCGGGCGGACAGCAGCTCCCATGACAGGTATCAACGCTATCTGGAAAAGAAATTCCACATAGATGAGGAAGCCTACCTGCATGCCAATCCCGATGTGGCAGCGGCGGTGGCTGCGGGTAAGATCCCCAGTGGGGCATGGCATTACCTTTATTTTGGCCGCAAAGAAAAACGGCGACTGACTTGAATGCCCATCTTGTGCTACCCCACTGGCAAACCCCATGCCCGCACATCCAGAATCAGCCACACTGCTCTTCTGCCTTGCCAGCGGTGAACAGCTTACGGCAGTCATTCGGCGTTCTGCCCGCGCCCGCAGGGCCAGCCTACGCCTTGCGCCCGATGGCCATCTCAGCCTTACCCTGCCTGTTCACTGGCC
>JAFQED010000006.1 GCA_017415765.1 Desulfovibrio sp.
AGCAACGAGGATACAGGCCTATTGCTGGCCCCGTTTACAGAAGCCGATGCCACCAGTGGACTGTTTGCTGGGCGTCCCCGCCTTAATGAGCTGCTCTCGGTAGTCAAATGCACATGGAAGCTGGCCCGCCGTCAGGACGGACAGCCACGCCAGCAAAACTAATGTCTAGTTGCAAAAATTTCGTGCATAATCTTACGAGCATAATCTTTTGATTTTGCATTATTTTTCATACGCAAATACCTTATGGCCTCAACCTGGATACAAGTTATGCGAATTTCTGAGGCATGGACAGAGCACTCCCCCCCTGCTTGAGGGTAAAGCCATCTGGATGGAGAAAGTCGGACAGCTTCCACGCTGATAGTCAGCCTACTGGCTGACGCCAGCCCCGGCTTTGGCAGACTTTTGTCGCCGCAAGGCTACGCGCCAAACCCAGGAACCCAGCAGGGTCAGTACGATACCTGCAAAGGCAATGAGAGCGCGGAAAGCATTGGCATGCTGCTCAAATCCCCAACTGGCGGCCCTGTCCCATGCCGGGTGATAGATGGCCCAGCCAGCAAAGAAGGCCAAGCCCAATACCCCCAAGGCTCCACCCAGCCAGGAGAGAGGAATCGGCTCCTCCCAAAAAAAGGAAGAACGGTAAAAACGCTTGCGGGCCAGCAGCACAGCCCAGAATACCGCAAAAACCATCAGTGCAACTATCCACGCAAAGCCTTTGAGCAAGGCCCCCGCCATGCCAAGGCACAACAGCAAGACAGCCAGCCTGAATGCCCTGGCCTGACGCCGTTCCAACCCCCACGCCACAAAGAGCAAAGCAGCACCGGCAAGGGCGCAGACACAATGCCCAAGGCCGGACAGCCATGCCGGTATCCACTCCTGTACCAGTGCAAGACTTGCAGGCAAGGTTGGCAGCGTGGCCGAGGCCAGCAGGATGACGCCACCGGCAAAGGTTGCGTAGGCTGCAATGGAATGTGAGAGCACAGACAGCCAGCGACCGGCTCCCCGCAGCATGTTCCGGCTTTGGCGGGCTTCATACACAGCCAGCAGCACTGCCGCAGCAAGCAGCGGGATGATAAAGTAAATGATGCGGAAAAGCAGTACCGCAGCAAAGACCATCTGCTCATGCGTGGTATGAGAAAGATGGATGATGACCAGCTCAAACACCCCTACCCCACCAGGAACATGGGTGAGTACCACAGCAACCTGAGCCATAAGGTAGCTGGGCAAAAAGTCCAGAAAACTGATGCTGACCTCTGCGGGTAAAAGCACCCACATACAGGCGGCAGCAGCTATCAGGTCAACACCCGCCACAATAAACTGGGCAATGGCTATCTTGGGAGCAGGAAAAACAAACTCCTTGCCAAACACATGGATGGGCTTGCGGATGACAAGACACAAGGCCAGATAGGCAAAGGCAATGAGCATGAGGATGACGCCCAGGATGCGGACATCGGTTATGGGCATATTGCGCAGCAGCTCGTCAGGGATGACCGGGGGCGCGATGAGGAAAATCATCCCGCACAGGCCCAGGGCCCCAACCCAGAATGTAACCGCCAGCATCAGCACTAGACGCACTATATCGGCCAGGGTAAAGCCCCAAGCCGAGTAGAAACGGTAGCGCACACTTGTGCCCCCCAACAACGCCCCAAAATTGTAACTGACAGCCTGCCCCACAAAGGAAACCAGGGCCACACGCGGCAAAGGCAAATCCTTATGGATGGCCTTGAGTGCCAGCCAGTCATAGCCCACAAGGATCATGTAGTTGACAACCATCAGGAGCAGGGAAAGCGTAATGCGCCCATACGAAATCTGATCGATACTCGCCCGTATTTCCGCAATACTGTATGCCTTCAGCTTGTGATAGAGGAGATAGATCGCCAACAGAAAAATGCCGGTAACAAGTGCCGGGCCAAGGTAACGCATATATTTTTTCATGCTCTATCCTGCATAGTCTGGGGTGGCAATACAACTGCCAGGGACTTAGCAGCATATCCGTCTCCGCAATCAGGTGCAAGCCACTGGATGGGACATGAGCAGGACACAGGGCAAGCGAAGGCTTGACCCCTGCCCCGGCAAAAGCTATGTTACCAGTGTTGGCCCGCTCAGGCAGCGGGCTTTTTTGTCAGGCAAATTCCATTGACGTTCCGATACCCATGACGTTCCGCCGTTTGGATGGCGGACGTTTTTTTGTCCAGCGAGGTGTTTATGGCTACCATCCCGATTTCCCGACAAGGCTTCAAGAAACTGGAAGAAGAGCTGGCCCGTCTCAAGAGTGAACGGCCGGCCATCATCCAGGCCATCAAAGAAGCACGCGAAGAAGGCGACCTGCGAGAAAATGCCGGGTACGATGCGGCACGCGAACGTCAGGGCATGGCAGAAGCCCGCATCAATTATATAGAATCGCGCATGGCCCTCTATCAGGTCATAGATCTTGACACCCTGGGGGGCGACAAGGCCATCTTTGGGGCGACCGTAGAAGTTGAAGATGTGGACAGTGGCGAGAGCAAAAAGTTCACTATCCTTGGCCCGGACGAGGCCGACCCGTCCCGTGGCTCCATCTCCTATATGTCGCCTGTGGGGCAAGCTCTGCTGGGTAAGGAAGAAGGCGAGGAAGTGACCGTTGACATCCCTCGTGGGCGCGTGACCTACGAAATCATCAGCATCACTTTTGAAGGCAGCAGGGACTAAAGCCCAGGGGCGTCCAGCCCAATCCAGGGGTATGTCCACAGGTTCAAAAAATACCACGGACGCGCCAACCCTGCTCTTTTGGTTCAATCTTTTACGGACGCGCCAACCCTGCTCTTTTGGTTCAATCTTTTGCCGTGGATGGCTTGAATCTCCGGCTGCCTGTGTGCATACTGTGTACGGGGGCAAACCTTTGCCCCCCGGAGAAGAAGTGTCCATCCATATTCCGCTTCCCCCAACCCTGCGGGACTTGCAGGCCCTGCGTGTACAGGGTGTATGGCAACTGCTGGCCCAGGCATTGCTGACCGGCCTTGTAAGCGGGGCTGTCATTGGCCTGTTTCGTCTGGCCTATACCTGGATCAATGGCATCCTGACCGGATTTGTCCGCAGCCATGATATGGGAGACCCGCTGATAGCGGCATGCACTACTGCCTTCCTTCTGGTCATGGGACTGCTGGCATGGGGACTGCTGCGCTATGAACCGCTTATCAGCGGCAGCGGCATCCCCCAGACAGAGCTTGCCCTGGCCGGGCGACTGCCCTTACCCTGGCTGCGTCTGCTCTGGGCCAAGTTCGTGGCTACACTGATTTCCCTCAGCGGTGGACTGTCACTGGGGCGGGAAGGCCCCTGCATACAAATGGGCGCGGCTGTGGGCTGCGGTGTAGGGCATTTGTGGCACGGTACAGCAGCGCAGCAAATGCCGCGTTTTCTGGTCGGCGGCAGTGTGGCCGGGCTTGCGGCGGCCTTTGGTGCGCCTGTGGCAGGACTGTGCTTTGCCTTTGAAGAAATGCGCGTGATGCTGTCCGCCCCCATGCTGCTTTTTACCACGGTGGCCGCTGCCGGGGCATGGTTTGTTGTGGATATGCTTTTTGACTTTGGGCTGGTTTTTCCTTTCCACCATCTGGAAATACTGACGCCAGAACAGTGGTGGATCGTCCTGCCCATCGGCCTGGTCATGGGGATTTTGGGCGTGGTGTACAATGGCCTTCTGCTGCGCCTGACCTGTGCTGCAGACCGCTGCCCCTTCCTGCCCAGCCCAGTACGCAGCCTTCTCCCCTTTGGGCTTGCCGGACTCCTGCTCTATGTCTATCCGCAGGTACTTGTCGGCCTTGGGCCAGATGCACTATCCTTGGAAAATGCCCCTCTGCCCCTGGCTCCCCTGCTGCTGCTCTTGCTGGTAAAAATCGTGTTTTCATGCCTGAGCTTTGCTTCCGGCGTGGCTGGGGGACTGCTTATGCCCATGTTGCTGGTGGGCGCACTGGCCGGTGCCTGTGGGGCTTCCATCCTGCTGGAACTGGCCTGTATCCAGCCAGAACAGGCGGGGACGATCCTTTGCCTGTGCATGGCCGGGCTTTTTTCCGCAACGGTGCGTGCGCCGCTTACCGGTGCAGCCTTGCTGGTGGAAATGAGCGGTGCCCTGAGCCACAGCCCGTTTGTCATCGCTGTTGCCCTTGCCGCAACCTTTGTGGCGAACAGGCTTGGCTCAAAACCGATCTATGAAAGTCTGGCCCAGCGTATCCTCAGGGCCGGGCAGACGCCACAGGCCGAAAAGTCGGTATAGTGCTTTGAGCGAAATGCCCTTGAAAATGGCAGTTCGCCCTACTGCCCTTCCAGTTCCTCCAGATGCCTTCTGGCAAAATCAAGTTCCGGGTCAAGCTCCAGTGCGGCACGCAGGTGACGGGCAGCATCAGCGTTCTGGCCAAGAAATTTCTGGCAGATGCCCAGATTGGCCAGATCCATGACAGAACCCTTGTCGATCTTGATGACTGCGGCAAAGGCCGCTGCGGCCTCCGCATAGCGGGCACACTTGAACAGGGCCACGCCCAGCAGGTTGCCATATTCCTTCATTTCCGGGCACAGGGCCACGGCCTCCCGCAGGGGGGGCAGGGCTTCGGCCCAGCGTTGGGCGAGCGTATCGGCATAACCGGCATAAAAGGCTGCCAGGGCCTTGGCGTCAGCATCCGGCTGGAGAGGCAGGGCCTCCAAAAAAAATGCACGTGCGTTTGCTGTATCTTCTTCCCGCAAGGCCAGCAACCCGCGAAAAAAGGGAAGGAAATGCCCGCCGGGATAGCAGGATCCCAGCACGGCCAGTCCGGCTCTGGCTTCCTCGGCCGGGGCAGTTTCTGCCAGCTTGCGCCCCACAAACAGCCCCAGGCTCTGGTTACGGTCACGCTCGCGGAAGGCCAGTCCCGGCATGATGCTGTAGTGGGCCGGGATACCCAGGGCAGGATGGGTGGTTTCCACCGCATAGAGTTCCAGCGGGGCCATGGCCCGCAACGCTGTAAGCAGCTCCGTGCGGATGTCTTCATCCGCAACTGTGGGCAATGTTTCCAGTTGTACGGTGGGGCCGGATAAAAGCCAGTCTGCCTCCTCCAGCGATTGAAACTTGGGCAGCCCCGATGCCTCATAACAGGCATTGGTGCAAAAATCCCCGGCCAGCTGAGCCACCTCGGTCACAGCCCGGATGGCCGCCTTGGCGGGAGAAGCAGCAGTCCCTGCCGTAAACACTATTTCTGACCGTTGCGGAAAGTTTGCCGGATCCCAGGCGATGGCGGCCACGGTAGGCAGGGGCATACCGTGCGAAAAATCCTTGAGGACAAGCTGTACCCCCTCGCGATTGAAGGCCGCCAGAAGATCACGCAGTACAGGGTCATGGCAACTTGCCGGGTCTATGGTGGGGGTGGTGATGCGCTCCCGCTCAATGCAGCAGCAAACATGGCGTTCCACCAGCTCGCACAGGCCCTGCAGGAGGGATTCTTCCTGACTGTTGCCCGCCGATGTGCCATTGAATTCACCCAGCAGCTTGAACCAGTCCAGCGGCAACCAGACGATGCTTTCATCAGAAAGGCGCGTGGCCGGATAAAACTGCCAGCGGCACAGGTCAAGCACGGCACGGGCCTTGTCAGGGGCAAGCGTGTCCCCCACCGAGCGCAGCATTTCTTCCACGGGCAGGAGGGACGCACCAAAGCGGGCTTCTGCCTCACTCCAACTGGCGGTAACGATATGGGGCGGATCCTGCCAGAAACTGAAAAAGGCAAAACGCTCCATCAACTCCATCAAAGCAGAGGCTCTGGCCTGCTCCTCTGAGGAACCCTTGCCCATTTGCTTGCGTGTGGGCATGACGGCACGGGCATCGTCCCCGCAAACGCCAAGATACACCGGAATACCCAAACGCCCTACATCCACCCGACGGGCCTCACTGAGGACATCCAGCCCGGCTTCATCCAGACGCTGCTGCACCCGTGCAATGGTCTGTGCCGGGCTAACAGCCTTGTCCAGATCTCTGGTATAGCCCTTGGGGCAGGAGGACAGTCGGATACGGGGAAGCTGGCTCATGGATGCTCCAGGATCAGGATATTGTAAACACGGCGTTGTTCTGCACCGTCTTCGTCACGGCTTTTCAGGCCAAGGTGGCCCTCGGTGACGTTGAAGGTCTTGCTTGCGAGTTTGGCAAAGCGGGGCTTGTGCCGGGCCATATCCGTACAAAAGAAGGCCTTACCGCCGGGGCGCAGGTGACGCGACAGGAACTTGAGCAGAGGGCGGTGCAGGTCATCAAGATACAGCAGTTCCGATGCAGCGATATAGTCAAAACCGTCAGGAAAACGGGCATCCCTGCCGGGCGCGGTCACATCCAGGTGGCAAACTTCCACCTGCTCTGCCAGCCCGTTGTGCAGGACATTGGCACGGGCAAAGCGCAGGGCATCTTCTACCACATCGCTGATGACAACCCTGGCAAAACCGTGTCGCGCCGCCACCAGCCCCAGCACACCGCAACCAGCCCCAAGTTCCAGCAGACTTTTGCCCTCAACCGGATACTTGCGCAGAAAACGCCCCAGCAGAAAGGAACCGGGCCAGACCTTGGCCCACAGTGGCAGGTCACGCAGGGGATCGCGAATGGCTTTTTTGCGCAGCAGAGCATCAAGATGGGTCTGCATATTATGGATGGTGAGGACTTCCAGTTGGCCGTCATCCACCTGCAATGGCTCAAATCCCACCTCGAAATCGCGCTCTATCTCTGCCAGGAGATCTTTCAGGGTGTCGGACATGGTGTTTCCTGTATTGACTGAGCAACAAAAAAAAATGATAGCCTGACCTGCCGGGCAAATCAATCTGCCGGCAGACAGGACAAAAGTGGGCGGGGAAAGTCCCCGCCCACAGTGATACATCATATGCTGGCCTGTACAGGCCCAATATCATATTACGGGTGATTTTCAAACTTGTTGGTCAGGGCCTTGCCGCCATTGTGACAGGGGGTACAATCCATGACGCCCTTGGCCCAGTTGGCTTCCTGTCCCTTGGTCTGGTGACATTCGCCACAGCCGGTTACGGCAGCCTGCACCGCAAAAGTACCCTTCCAGTCCTTGCCCTGCTCGATCTTGGCGTTGAGGATTTCCACGGCCTTGCGGGAGACATCGGCGGTGATGCGGCCGCAACGTTCACTGCGCGGCTTGCTGGTGGCCTCGATCTTGTTGGCATAACACCACTTGGAGACGGAGATGTGGCACAACACGGAGCCGGAAGCGTTCTGCGGCAGGGCACCCTTGACGCCGGTGGCCTTGTCACCGGGATTGTAAATGGGCAGCTTGGTCACTTCATACCAGCGGTACAGCTCGTTGACCATGGGGGTGCGTTCCTTACGACCCCAGAACAGGGCGTACGCCGCAGCAGCACCATACAGTGCGCCGCAGATGGTACCCCAGTCGGAAATGCCACCCTTGTTGGCTTCCAGCATGGCATAGGGGAACTGATTGTACGGGGCACCGAACTTTTCACCCATCAGGCCGATGATGCTGTAAAAGACGCCGTAACCACAGGCGTAGCCCTTGTACCAGTAAGCGTCATAAGCCACCATTTCACATTCGGCGGGGTCAAGTTTGTGCGGTTTCCAGCCAAACTCGCCGTTGACCTGCGAAAAACGTCCGGCAGGAGCATTGGGATCCACTGCCGCCAGGGCGGGAGAAGCCAGACCGGCCACTGCGCCGCCGATAGCAAGACCACCAAGACCACACAACAAATTCCGTCTGCTGCAATCCATTTTGTCCTCCTTGTACATATCAGGAACAAGTTTTGTTACTTTTAGCACAAGACCTGAAAGCGGGTCAACTCATAGGGAGAAAATTTTTCAAAAAAATCTCCTGCCCCTACTGGACGCCGCCAGAGAAGGACTTACCTTAAGCACGCCCGGCCCATGCCGGACAAATCAGAAGTCACTCCGAGGAGGAATCCCATATGTCCAAGATTATCGGCATCGACCTGGGCACCACAAATTCCTGTGTCTATGTCATGGAAGGCAAGGAACCCAAGTGCATCACCAATCCCGAAGGCGGGCGCACGACCCCCTCGGTGGTGGCTTTTACGGACAAGGAACGGTTGGTGGGCGATATTGCCAAGCGTCAGGCCGTTACCAACCCCAAGCGCACCATTTTTGCCATCAAGCGGCTGATGGGCCGCAAGTTTGAAACCCCGGAAGTTGACCGCTGGAAGGCCCACTCTCCCTATGCCATTGTCAAGGCGGCCAATGAGGACGCCGGGGTGGAAGTGGATGGCCGTACCTACAGTGCCCCCGAAGTTTCGGCCATGATCCTGGCCAAGCTCAAGGCTGATGCAGAAGCATATCTGGGCGAAACTGTTTCCGAAGCGGTCA
>JAFQED010000038.1 GCA_017415765.1 Desulfovibrio sp.
ACCGGTACCTACGATTCCACCCAGCGTCTGATGATCGAATCCGAATATCAGGCCATGGCTTCGGAAATCACCCGTATCGCCAATGCCACGGACTTCAACGGCATCAAGCTGCTTGATGGCAACCTGTCCTCCGATACCCATAATGGCGAGGGGCTTACGTCCACTGGCAAGATGAAGGTACACTTTGGTTCGGCCAACGCCTCTGCGGAAGACTATTACTACATCCAGATTGGCACCAGCACCGCCTCTGCCCTGGGTGTGGGCAATCAGGCTGCTACCACGGCTAAGGCTTATACGGTCTCCACGCAGGAAGCAGCACAGGAAGCCTTGGTGGGTATTAACGATGCCATCGTCTCCAAGGACAAGATCCGCGCCCACTTGGGTGCCCTGCAAAACCGGCTGGAAAATACCATTTCCAACCTGACCATTCAGGCCGAAAACCTGCAAGCGGCCGAATCGCGCATTTCCGACGTGGACGTGGCCACGGAAATGACCAACTTTGTCCGCAACCAGATCCTCACCCAGTCGGCCGTGGCCATGCTTTCGCAGGCCAACAGCATGCCGCAGATGGCCATGCAGCTCATCGGCTAACAGGCTGACTGGCGAGATCCGCCTGAACTGTACATATATTCCCGGCAGGGCAACCTGCCGGGGATATGTGTTTTGATAAGATAACAAGGGGGCAGCTCAGGCCAGGGCTGTCAGGTCGTAGGCGGTATTTTCCACAATATCACATTCCAGCAACGCCCCCGGTGCAACGCCCGGCCCGCTCACATAGGTCACACCGTCCACTTCCGGGGCCTGAAACCACACCCGCCCCAGATGCAGGCCCGGCCATTCTTCATGCGGGCTGTCCACCAGTACGGGCAGCCGTTGTCCTACCTGCCGGGCCAGCCAGCTTTCGCTGATGTCCGCCTGTAGCTCCATCAGGCTGTTACGCCGCTCTTCCCGAACAGCCTCCGGCACTTGATTTGGTAGGCTGGCAGCCCGCGTGCCCTCCTCTGCCTGATAGGCAAAAACACCCAGTTGGCGGAACTCCGCCTCCTCTACAAAGCGGCACAAATGTTCAAAGTGGGCTTCGCTCTCGCCGGGGTACCCCACGATGAAGGAGGTTCGCAAGGCGGCATGGGGCAGGATGTGCCGTACCCGATCCAGCACACGGCGTGGGTCATCGGCAAAGGGCCGTCCCATACGGGAAAGGATATCAGGATGGGCGTGCTGGAGGGGAATATCCAGGTAGGGCAGGAGAGGCGGCCCGGCATCCCGGATGAAGCGCAAAAGCTCCTCTGTAACGCCTGCCGGATACAGGTAGAGCAGACGCAGCCAGCCCAGGCCGTCCAGCGTCAACAAAGATTCCAGCAGGGAGATGAGGGATGGCTTGCCCGGCAGATCCTGCCCCCACGAGGTCACATCCTGCGCTACCAAGGCCAGCTCCCGCACGCCCGATGCCACAAGCTGGGCTGCCTCAGCTTTGAGGATATCCAGAGGTTCCGAGCGCAGCCGCCCCCGGATGGAGGGGATGGTGCAAAAGGCGCAACTATGGCGGCAGCCCTCTCCCACCTTGAGCCAGGCATAGGACGGCCCGGTGGAGAGCAGACGCCCCTGTCCGGCCTCAGCCAGCCCCAGCTTACTGGCCAGAATCCGAGCCCAGTGGGGCAGCTCCGCCGGAGGCAGCCAGACATCAACTTCCGGCAGTTCCCGCGCCAGCTCCTCCTGCCCGTAACGGCCCACCAGACAGCCAGCCACAGCCAACAGGGGTTTGCGTTTGCAGCGGGCAAGCCGTTCAATGGCGTCCACCACGGCCCGTACGGACTCCTGAACAGCCGGGGCAATAAAGCCGCAGGTATTGATAAACACCAGCCGGGCGCGGCCCATCTGGCTGACGCTTTTGACGGGCAACCCCAGAGAGCCGAGCAGATGCTCGCTGTCCACACGATTTTTGGGGCAGCCCAGGCTCAATGACCAGACAGGTATGGCAGGGGGCAAGCCCTTGCCCTGTTTCCATTGTATAGAGGGAGAGAGATATTTCATACGGCAGTATAGCCTGCCGTAGCGGGATTGTCATCTCCCGCCTTTCATGCCCGCAGGGCCGACGCATCTAGATTTTGAGAGCCATGAGCGGGAAATCGGGATTGAGGGCTGCCTGGAATCGTTTGGCTTCCATGCTCAACTTGCCGGGGATGCGCTTGACAAAATCCACGCAAATAGCTCGCAACGTGCCAATAGTTCTTGCTGCATTACATGCGCGTGCTCAGCTTTGATCCTCTCTGCGGATGGGGACAGCATAGATGAAACACAGAGTGTTTCAATCAGAAAATGTTCTAAAATTCGCTGAAACCCAAGATGCTGTGCCCATGCACAACGCAGCTCACTTCCTGCCCGGGGGAGAGCACCCCCTCCGGCAACGGCGGGAACTGCATATGCACCAGCAGGGACTGCCCATCATCGGCGGGGATGACCTCCTGCACGGTGCCGTGCAAGGTCAACGGTGGGGATGCGCTGCGGACGATGGCCATGTCTCCGGCATCAACCTTGTCTGCATCCCGTGGAGAAAACTCCGCCGTCACGCGCAGGGGGGCAGTGCCCCGGCTTTCGGGCAGCAGCACCATGACCGTATCTTCCGAAAGCAGCATTTGCCCACGCTGCGCGGCAATGCTGGCAATGTGCCCATCTATGGGGGCCAGCAAGACGTTATTGCCCTGGGCCTGACAGGTTATGATATGCAGCCAGCCCTGCTCCCCCGACGGGGACATGCTGGCGGCATGTGTCTGCCCTTGCCCGCTGCGGCGACCGCGTCCGGCGCGGGCAAGGCTGGACTCCTCGTAGGCATCCTTGGCCAAAAGCATTTCTGCATCCGTGCTCTGCTCCCGCTGCACGGCAGAGGAGTATGCAGTTGCCCCCACGGCCTCCCTGCCGCCTTGCGTATCCATGTCCCGGCGTTGCAGTTGGGCCTGCACATGTTGCAGTACCTTGTCCTCGTAAACCTTACGAAGCTGCTCCTCCTGCTCGCGTGTGGGCTTCTGCTGTTCCTTTGGTGACTGAGCGTAGCGTGCCAGATCATCATGGCCGCTGACACTGCGTATCCGCGCCAGTTGCTGTCCCTGCCGCACCCTTTGCCCGTTCCGTACCTCAATGGATTCCACTACGCCCGGTGCATGTGGCGTCATCACATAGATGGTTCCGGCAACTCGTGCCGTGAGGCTGTGTGCTCTGCCCATTTCCAGCCAGAGCCAGGCAAGGCCCGCTGTGACGGCAGCTATCAGAAAAAGGGTGAGGAGACAGGAAAAGCCTGAGCGTTTGCGGGGGGTGCCAGTATGTGCCATGCCGGGTGCTGCTTCTTTGCTTGGGGTGAGTACCTGTACGACCCTGGTAAGGTATTTCTGAAGCGGCCTGCGTCAGGAGCATACAACACTCCGGCGCAGACCGCTTTTCTTTTGGAGGAATAACGTCTTTGAAGCCGTATCAGGCAGATGCCAGCTGCTGTTTGGCCTGGCTGGCCTCGTCTTCCAACTGGGCCTTGCGTGTTGCAGGGATACTTAGGGCGTGCGCCAAGCCATCCAGATAGCTGCGTTCCATAAAGTGGTCAATATCCACTATCAGGCAGGACAGGCGATAGAGATCCTCCCCCTGCTCCGTGGATGTGACCTGTGTAGTAAAAACGCCGGGGTTGAGCGGTTCTGTCAGCAAGCTCTGGATAAGCTGATCGCTGTTCTGGCCGGGCAGCATCTGCTCTACAACATTGGTGATACGGTCGCGCTCGGCATCATCGATATGCCCGTCGGCCCGTGCTGCAAAAACCATGGCCCGCAGAAGCAACATGACTGTGGCATCCTGTTGCAGAGCAAGCGGTTGGGCAGGCTGCCCACCAAAATTATGTTCTCCGCTGCGGATTTCTGGCTGGGGCTGCTGCTGCCAGTTTTGTCCGCTGGCAGGGGCTTCCTGTTCGGCGGCACGCCCTTGCGACCATTTTTGGTAAAAGTTCCAGGCCACCGCTCCGGCTCCCACCAGGGCCGCATTTTTCAGGGTCTTGTTAGAGACCATGCTGCCCAGCAAGGCCCCCAGTGCCCCGGCCCCCAGCAAACCGCCCATGCCACCCGGCATACTCTTGCCCAGATTGGCAGTGGCATTGCCCGCCTGTCTGGCCAGCCCACCCAGTGAACCGCCCATATTGCCTATACTGCCCAGATTGCCGAGACCGCCTTTGAGAATATCGAAAAGTGCCATTTCTTTCCTCTGCTTCTGCTAAATGTTGCAAAACGCCTGAGACCATGTCGCTTATTGAGGGGCATACTGCTTGTATATCCCCTTGCCACCGTCCTTGGCGATATAGAGAGCACTGTCTGCCCTCGGATACAGCTCCTTGAAAAACTTGCCGTGGCGCGGGGCCAGGGCAAAACCGGCCGAGGCACTGATATTGACCTGCACCTTGCCGTTGCCGTAGGTACGGTGCAGACCAGCCAGCACTGCATCGAGCTTCTTTTCCACCATGTCCAGGGTAACGTCCTTCATGAAGACCACAAATTCGTCACCACCCAGACGGCAGAGGATGTCCTCGCGCCGAAAATTCTGTGTAAAGCAGCGGGCCGTATCCTTGAGGGCCTGGTCGCCCATCAGATGGCCCAGCTTGTCGTTGACATCCTTGAAGTTGTCCAGGTCAACGATGATGAAGGCGTGGAGCTGCTCCTCATCATGGGAATGATTCTTGAGATAGGTGTCTATCAGCTCGTGGCCTGCCGTACGGTTGTAGAGGCCGGTAAGGGCATCCAGCTCGGCCCGCTTGCGCAGGAGGGCCTCGTGTTCCTTCTTGTCATGGATGTCCCGGAAAATGCAATAGGCTATCAGATGCCCGTTGGCCGGGTTTTCCTTGATGTTGATCTTGCATTCCATCCAGATGGTCTTGCCCTCATCTGACATGGCAAGAAAATCCACTGTATGGCTGTGGGTGATCTCGCTGAACATTTGCTGGATGCGCTCGCGCGAGAGCGCATCTATGAGGTTGTCACGGAAGTCCTGGTGTACCCGCAGGTCGACCACCTGCTGGACTGCCTCTGAGAAGGGAATGTTTTTTGCCTGCACAAAGAGGGGATTATCCGAGGTATGCAGGATGCGATCCGTGTCGAGATCCACCTCAATGAAGCCCAGCACATTACCCAGCAGCCCCTGGCGCAGGGATCTTTCTGCAGTGGCGGCATCGCGCAGCTTGAGCATGATGAAGATGACCAGCAACCCCAGCGAGCCAAACACGTTGAGCAGCAGGATGAAAAGATCCTTGTTCAGCAGCAGACCGAGATGTTTCTCTATCTCGCTGAGGGGCAGGGTGACGGCGCAGACCCAGTTGCCGCTGCGCTTCAGGGGGGTCGTATAGAGCAGCATGGATTTGCCAGAGGTAACGACTTCCGTCAGTACGGTGTCACCGCGCTGGACTTTTTCATGCAGTTCGGCAAAGGGCAAGCCGTTGGGGCTTGGCTCCATATGTTCAAAGATGGAGGTGCCTGACCAAGCGGTATCGGCCTGTTTGCAGGGCAGGATAATGATACCCTGGCGGTCGATAACGTGGGGCTGGTGTGTCTCTGTATGTAGCTGGTTGCCGGCATGGGTCAGAAAGTCATCCAGCAGGACAGAGCAGTGCACCCCGCCCAGTACCCTGCCATTGGGGGAGATGACGGGCACGGCCAGCACAAACATTTTGCCGGATGTCAGGCGGGAATCGCGTACCCCGGTCAGTACCCGTTTGCCTTGCAGTATGTCCTTGAAGTAGGTGCGGTCACTGATGTCCACCTGATGTCCATCGTGGACGGTCAGAGTGCCGTCCAGGCTGATCAGGCCCAGACGGTAAAAACCCTCACGCTTGGAAATGTTGGCCATATGGGCCAGCTTTGCCCCGGTGACAAAGGGCTCGCTGTCCACAAATTCGGCAATGGCAAGCAACGTATCGTAGTAGCCGTCAAGGGTCGCCTCCAATATGTCGGAGGTTTGTGCCGTCAGCACCTGAAGGTTCTTCTGCAGTACCTTGTATTCCTTCTCCTGCATCTTGTGGTAAAAATTGATGGCGGACATGATGGCGATGAAAAAGGCCACACAGGTCAGGATCGTGGTCAGGAGAAGAGGATTGCGCTTTCGGGGCATACAGAAGTCCGCTGTCAATGATGGTGCATATATGAATGTAGTAAGCATACTACATGAGGAAACGGCTTGTGACAAGGCTGGGTGAAGCCTGACCGTTATTTGTCACTGTATGAAAAAACCAATGTTTTTACGAGGATATATGCAATATACAGTTTTTCCCTCTTTTTTTCAACTTTTTACGACAGCGGGCCGCCCCATGCCGGAACGGCCCGCTGTTATGCGTAAAGTCGCACCCCGTATCAGGCCGCCACGCGGCGCAAGCGGGCCAGACATTCCTCTCGGCCAAGAAAGGCCATGATTTCCGGCAAATGTGCGCCCCCCATGTAGCCCATCAGGGCTGTACGCAATGGGGGTGCCACTTCCTTGAACTTCAGCCCGTTGCCCTCCACATAGCCGTGCAGGGCAGTTTCAAGGGAGGCAGCATCAAAATCTGCACAGTTGGCAAAAATGTCTGCCAGGGCACGCAAGTGGGCCTTGCCAGCCTCTGTAAAATGTTTGGCGGCATCCTTTTCGGCATGGACAAGCTGATTTGCAGGCACAAGCAGCGGGCGGAAACTTTCTGCCAGTGCCTTGAGGTTGCCAGCCCGTTCGCGGAACATCCGGCACAACTCCACCAGCTGCGTACTTTCCACCGTGCCGAGGCCAGCGGCTTCCACAAAGGGGGCTGTAAGGGCTGCCAGTTCTTCCAGCGGCAGCTCACGCATATAGTGGGCATTGCACCATTCCAGCTTGGCCGGGTCAAAGGCGGCAGCGGCGGGGTTGAGGCTGCTGCCGTCAAAATAGCTGACCAGCTCCTCAAGACTGAACAGCTCCTGATTGCCGTGTGACCAGCCCAGGCGCACCAGATAGTTGAGCAGGGCCTGGGGCAAAAGCCCGTCCTGCTGGTATTCGATGACAGCCCGTGCCCCGTGCCGCTTGGAAAGTTTTTGCCGGTCCGGCCCAAGGATCATCGGCACATGGCCAAAGCGCGGTACGGGTAGCCCCAGTGCTTCGTAAATGACGATCTGGCGCGGCGTGTTGGAGACATGGTCGTCCCCACGGATGACATAGCTGATGCCCATGTCGTGGTCATCCACCACCACGGCCATGTTGTAGGTGGGCATACCATCGGCCCGGCGGATGACCATATCATCCAGCTCTGCCACATCCACGGCAATGGTGCCCTTGACCAGGTCATCAAAGACCACCTTGCCGGTCAGCGGGGTTTTCAGGCGCACACAGCGGCCTTCAGCGGGGCCAAGGCCCTTTTCTCGGCAACAGCCGTTGTAGCGGGGTTTCAGGCCCTTGGCGCGGGCCTCCTCGCGCATGGCTTCCACCTCTTCGGGGGTGCAGGAACACCAGTAGGCCTTGCCCTCGGCCAGCAGCTTGTCCACATACTGGTTGTAGAGGGCGGTGCGCTGGGTCTGATAGGTCAGATCTCCGTCCCAGTCCAACCCAAGCCAGCGCATGGAAGCAAGGATGGAATCGGTATATTCCTGTCTGGAGCGCAGCAGGTCGGTGTCTTCAATACGCAGGTGGAAACGGCCACCGTAGTGGCGGGCCAGAAGCCAGCAGAAAATGGCGGTACGCGCACCGCCAATGTGCAGATGCCCGGTGGGGCTGGGGGCAAAACGGGTTACAACTGTAGGCATGGATCCATCCTTAGAGCATTTTTTTGATTGAAACACTCTGTGTTTCAATCCATACGCTGCCTACGCTTCCCCGCAGAGCGGGACAAGCGCGGGAAAAGCGCGGTTTTCCCGCTTGCTAACGGCGCGGGCGTCCGCTCTCCCAGCGAAGCTGGACAAGCGCGTCCGCCAGAGCGACTGCCATTTTCAATGGCATCTCGCTCTAGGAAACGGTACAAGGCAGGGGCTGCACGGCCTGATCAGGCCCGGCCTTGGTATGTAGCCGCTGCCAGAGTGTCCGTCAAGCGTGCGCCTGGCTGGGGCTGGGCACGCTCCGCAGGAGCAGCCAAAGCCCCACGGCTATCAGCGGCAAACACAGCAACTGCCCCATGGTCAGCCAGCCAAAAGCCAGATAACCAAGCTGGGCATCCGGCACACGCACAAACTCTATCATAAAGCGAAAGATCCCGTAGCCTGTGGCAAAAAAGCCCGATACAGCACCGGGTTTGCGTGGTTTGGCGGCATATGCCCACAGCAAAACAAATAGCAAGGCCCCTTCCAGAGCGGCCTCATACAGCTGGGACGGGTGGCGCGGGTACGGCCCGGCTGCGGGAAAGACCACGGCCCACGGCGCATCGCTGACCTTGCCCCACAATTCGCCATTGATAAAGTTGCCGATACGCCCAAAAAACAGCCCCTGCGGTACCAGCGGGGCCACAAAGTCCGATACGGCCAGAAAGCTTTTGCCCCTGCTGCGGGCAAAATACCAAAAGGCCACCAGTACGCCCAGCAAGCCACCGTGGAAGGACATGCCCCCATTCCAGATACGGACTATTTCCAGAGGATCACGCAGATAGACGGCCAGGTCGTAAAAGAGCACATAGCCCAGCCGCCCCCCCAGGATGATGCCCAGCATGACACAGGTCAGCAGGTCGTCCACCTCGCGGGCATTCCAGCCAGAGCCGGGCCGGGCCGCCCGCCGCCGAGCCAGCCACCAACCCAGGCCAAAGGCCAGGACATACATCAGCCCGTACCAGCGCAGTTGCAGACTGCCAAGCGTAATGGCCACAGGGTCAATGGCGGGCATCAACAGTTCTCCTGTCCTGCGGCGGGCTGGTAGCCCGGTGCGTTGAAAACGCCACTCTTGCCACCGCTTTTGTGCAGGAGGCGCACACCACTGATAACAATATCGCGCTGCACAGCCTTGCACATATCATAGATGACGGTCGCCGCCATCTGGGCAGCCACAATGGCTTCCATCTCCACGCCGGTGGGGCCGCTGGTGCGGGCTTCGGCCTCGATACGAACCGAGGGAGGGGCATCGCGTACCTCAAAACGCACATCCACATGGCTCAGATTCAGGCTGTGGCACAGCGGCACAAGCTCGTCCACCCGTTTGGCAGCCAAGATACCGCCTATCTTGGCACAGGCCAGTACATCTCCCTTGGGCAGGGCAGCCTGCCGCAACAGGGCCAGCGTGGCCGGGGCCAGCTCGACTACGGCTTCGGCAATGGCAATACGCGCCGTTTGGGCTTTTTGCCCCACATCCACCATGCTGAGGTGCCCCTGGGCATCAAGATGGGTCAGCTGTTCACTCATGCTTTGCAACCTTTGGTAAAATTTTTTTGGAGTCAGTACAGGCCGACAAGCCAGTCGGCCCAGCCGGGGGCTACGGGCTTGCGTGGCGGCTGCCAGCCAGAATCCCGCCCGCTGTCAGAAAAACGCAGACGTTCCCGCAGCAATGTTTCTCCCCGCGTCTCAGTCATCAGTTGGAAAGGAATCGCCGCATCAGGCCGCTGTGCCATCAGCCAGCGCACCCAGGACAAACCGCTGCCAAAGCGCAGGTCGTGGTAAAGCTGCAAGCGCGTGTCTCTGCCCTCCCTGTCTGTTGTACCTGAAGTGGCAGGGGCATCAGCAGACGGCAGCGGGGCTGTTACCGGCAAAAGGGCAAAGTCAAAAAAAGCCTTGCAGCGGGTGGATCGTTCTACCAGTGCGGTCAGTGCTGCGGGTTTTGCCGCCGGATGGGCAATGGCCGGGCTGCGTGGCTGCCCCAGGGCATCCAGGCTTTGCTCTGACACGCTGTCGCCCTCGGCATAGAGCAACCGCCAGTAGAAGGGGGCCAGAGCATCGGGCAAGACGGTCAAGCCCTGCACTTCCCGGCCTTCATCTGTCAGGCGTGCCATGTTTTGTACGTTGTGCCAGTGGTTCAGGCCAATGGCTACAGAAGGATACACAAATATCCAGAGCAACGTCAGCACCAGCAGCCCCCGCCGCGCCCGCCATCGCCACAAGGCCCAGAGTAGGGGCAAGGTCAGCAGCAGATCCACGATAAAGACGGCGTTCAGCCGCACCCGCTCGTGCGAAAAGGGCAGAAAGATCATGGTGCCATATGTGGTGATGATGTCCAACCAGATATGCAGGAGTACCATCAGGCAGGAAAACAACCAGACCCTGCCAAAACTCCAGCGACCCGGCGTGGCTGCCCGCCAGAGGGGCCAGCACAGGACGGCCAGCAGCAACCCCAGCAGCGGCACGGCCACCAGAGAATGGGTAATACCCCGGTGCAGCAGCAAAAAGTCCAGCGGTGTGGAGGCAAAGGCAATATCTATATCGGGTGAGACTGCGGCCAGGGCAGCCAGCGGCACGGCCCACGCTGTCATAGGCCTGCGCTGGCAGGCAAGCATGGCAACTGCCCCACTGGCGGCATGAGTCAACGGATCCATAACTGCCTGCCGGGTACGTCTATTGGCGGAAGGGACTGCGCTCACGCGGCACGGCACGGTAGGCCGGGTCTGCCGGGTCGCTGTCCTGCCCGCCCTGTATCTGCTGGCGGAGCTGGCTGGCCCGCCATTCCTGCATGTTTTGCATGATGTGCGGTCGATTGTAATGATACAGGCTGCGCTGCACACTGCTGGCCCCGGTCATGGGGTAACGCATTTGCTCGGCAGGGGAGATATGTCCCCCGCTTGCGGCGTATTCTGTTGAACTGCCGGTGCCAATGTCCTTGGGGCCACAGGCCGTTAGCAGGACAGCGCAAAGAAAAAGGCAAGACCATGTGCTGCGTTTCATACCCACAGTATAGGCATTGGCAGCCCCTGCCGCAAGGGGAGATTGGGCTTCTGCATAGAGAGACTGGCGTTCATGGCCATGGCAAATGTCCATGAACGCCAGTCTGGCATAAATACACGGTACGCTGACTAGGGCACAAGCCGCCGGACGATCTCCTGCCCGGCCCTGCGCCCGGCCCCCATTGCCAGGATCACAGTGGCCGCGCCGGTGACGATGTCCCCCCCGGCAAAAACATTGGGCAGGGAGGTCTCGCCTGTTTCCTCATCAACTTCGATATAGCCCCACTTGCTCTGGGCCAGACCGGGGGTGGCGTCCAGCAGGATGGGGTTAGAGCGCGTCCCCAGGGCCACAATAGCCAAGTCGGTGGGCAGGTCGTAGGTAGCCCCTTCCACCGGGACAGGGCGTCGCCGTCCGGAGCTGTCCGCTTCGCCCAGTTCCATCTTTTGCAGGGTCACAGAGCAGAGGCGCATATCCGCATCGCCATTGAAGCAGACAGGGGCAGCCAGCATGGCAAATTGCACGCCTTCTTCCTCGGCGTGTTCGATTTCTTCCAGGCGGGCGGGCATTTCGGCCCGTGTGCGGCGATACACGATGTGTACGCTTTCGGCCCCCATCCGCAGGGCGGTACGGGCAGCGTCCATAGCCACGTTGCCCGCGCCAAAGACGGTGACGTGCTTGCCGGGATAGGCTGGCGTATCCTGCCGAGGGAAGTCGTAAGCCCGGCCCAGGTTGACGCGAGTAAGGTATTCATTGGCAGAAAAGACGCCCACCAGATTTTCTCCGGGGACTCCCAGAAAAACCGGCAGACCAGCCCCCACGCCAATGAAAACGGCATCGTACTCCTGCCGCAACTCTTCCACGTCCAGTGTGCGGCCACCCACGCGGTTGAGGTGGAAGTTCACCCCGATGGAGGCCAGACCATTGATTTCTACTGCCACGATGTTCTTGGGCAAACGGAAGGCCGGGATACCATACACCAGTACGCCACCTGCCTCATGCAGGGCCTCGAAGACGTCCACCTGCAAGCCGGCAGAGGCACAAAGCCCGGCACAGGTCAGCGAGGCCGGGCCGGAGCCGATACAGGCCACCTTCTTGCCCGTGGGGCGGGCACAGGCATTGCTGCCGGTAACCTGTTCACAGGCAGAGGACACGATGTGGGTATCGGCCACAAAGCGTTCCAGACGGCCAATGGCCACGGGCTGTCCCTTGGCCTTGAGGATGCACTTGCCCTCGCACTGGTTCTCCTGCGGGCAGACGCGCCCGCAGACGGCTGGCAGGCTGTTGGCAGACTTGATGATGCGGTACGCGGCATCCATATCGCCCTTGGCGACCTCGGCCACAAAGTCGCGGATGGGGACTTCTACCGGGCAGCCGGTGACACAGAGCGGTTTTTTGCATTGCAGACAGCGGGCTGCTTCCTGCATGGCCATTTCACGGGTGTAGCCCAGAGCTACCTCTTCAAAATTGGCCCGCCGCACCTCTGCGGGCTGGCAGGGCATATCCACGCGGGGTGCAACAGTTTTTTTGGCTTTCTTAGTTTCCATGCTGGCCCCCATTACAGGCATCAAAGGAAAGCTGCTCCTGCTCGCGATAGGCAGCCAGACGGCGGCGCAACTCGTCAAAATCCACCTGATGGCCGTCAAATTCCGGCCCGTCCACACAGGCAAATTTGGTTTTGCCCCCCACACTGACGCGACAGGCCCCACACATGCCAATGCCGTCCACCATGATTGGGTTGAGGCTTACCGTGGTTTTGACGCCAAAGGGGCGAGTGGTTTCAGCCACGGCTGCCATCATGGGGACGGGGCCAACGGCCACGGTTTCAAAGACGCTTTTGTCCTGTTCCAGGCATTCGCGCAGCAATGCTGTCACAAGGCCCTTGCGGCCATAGCTGCCGTCATCAGTAGAAATGAGCAGCTCGTCCACAAAGGAGGCCAGCTCTTTTTCAAAAAGCAGCAAGTCCTTGCTGCGCGCACCGATGATCCCCACCACACGGTTACCGATGCGGGAATGGCCCTTGGCAATGTGGTGCATGGCGGCAATGCCCGTGCCACCCCCCAGACAGATGACTGTGCCCTTTTTTTCAATAAGGGTGGGCTTGCCCAGCGGGCCGCAAAGGTCAAGAATACTGTCCCCGGCCTTGAGCTGCTCCAGCAGGGCCGTGGTCTTGCCCAGCACAAGATAGACGATGGTGACTGTGCCTGCGGCTGCATCGGCATCGGCGATGGTCAGGGGAATGCGTTCGCCGGTGGGCGTTACCCGCAGCATGACAAAATGGCCGGGGCGCGCCTTTTGGGCCACTTCCGGGGCGTGCAGTACCAGTTTACTGGTTTTGCCCGGGATAAGGCTTTCTTTGTGCAAGATGGGGGTCGGCATACTACCTCCTGTGTAATATCAATATCTTAGGCAAGAAAGGTGGCAGATGCAAGACGGAGAGCCGGGCCAGTCAAAGGGCAAAAAAAATAATTTTTCCCCTAAAGTTTCCATAAATGTGGCCGATTGGACTGACTAAGAGTGGGGAAAGGGAGAAAAATGACACGAACGACAAAGGAGGCGAATCAGACCACCCCTGTTGCAGGGAAGCAGTGATCCATTCAGGGAGGAATGGACATGTCGCTTGTTATTTCTGACGCATTCCTGTCGGCAATGGCTCCGCAAGACAGCGGCGTGATGGCGGACGATGCAGATCTTGCTCGCCTGACACGCTATCTGGCGGTTCTGGAAGACAACAAGAAGGCCAGCCGCTTCATCCCCGATGATGCGGCCCTGGCACTGGATATGGCCGGTTTCGTGCGTAACCGGCTGCATGGCGGCCAGGCTGCTCCTGGCAGCTCTATGGCTCGTCTGGCTCTGGCTCTGGTGCATACTGCGCCGGAAGCCCCGGCACAATAGTGCCGCTTGCCCATCAGGACAGGTGCTGACCGCCTGATGTGGCATTGCAACCCCTACGCATCACCTTTCCGTGACATGAGGGGTGCAATGTTTGATTCGTTTTCGTGTTGTCCCACTCGATATTCAGGAGAGGCCGAAAGGCCTCTCCTTTCTGTTTTGTGAGACTGGCGGTTCTGGGAGGGATTCGGCCAGGCTATATTGTGATGTTGTCGGGTATTTTCAGCGGGGTTCGCGCAAACTCTGGTCAAAGCCTGCCAGAACCGGATAAAGGAAATAGTCGATAATACGCCGGTCGCCGATATTGATTTCGGCCATGACGGTCATGCCGGGCATGATGGCAAAGCCCTTGGGCAGGTTTCGCAAGGTTGCAAGCGGTTCTGCCGGCAGTTTGAGACGGGCGCGGTAAAAACTCTGTTCTCCGGCTGCTGTCTGTTTGAGAAAGGCGTCTTCGCTCACGGCCAGGACTGTGGCGTCCAGCGTGCCGTGCTTCTGAAAGGGCAGTGTGGCCAGCTTGATGCGTGCCGTTTGCCCTGTCCGTACATAGCCGATGTCCCCCGGGCGTATCTCCACATCCACTTCCAGTGGTGCGTCCAGCGGCACCAGCGTTACCAGTGCTTCGGCCTCATCGGCCACAGAGCCTGCATTGCGCCGTGCCACTTCCAGCACCACGGCATCCATGGGTGCACGGATGTCCACCAGTTCACCCATTTTGGTGGCCTTGTTCAGTTGTTCCCGGCTTTCGTCCAACTGGCGGCGTACAGAAACCAGCTCCTGCGCGGCGGTGCTGCGCCAGTTGGTCAGGTAGGTTGCTCGATCGGCCTCCACACTGGCGATCTCGTGTTGCAGCTCCTGCAGGCTGCTTTCCATGCGCAGCACGTCCCCGGCCACGGAAAGGCGGTCTTTCTGGGCTTCCAGAAAACCGGCCCGTGCCTCGATACCTCTTTCATAGAGCTGGCGACGCATATGCTCGAATTCTGTAAAGATTTTCAGCCGTTCCTTTCGGTGTAGCAAATCCCCGGCTGTGGCCGCCTGTTCCGTATGCAGCCGCTTGAGCTGTTCCTCATAGGTTTTGAGGCGCGCAGCGTATTCTGACTGGCGGCTGGCATAGATGCTGGACTGCAAGGCCTGTTCCCGCGCAGCGGCAGAACCGGCTTCGGGGGGGATAGCCCCGGCCGGGGGATAGGGCTTGTCCCCGATCTCACATTCCAGCCGTTGGGCATGGGCCGCAAGGCTGCTGATGCGGTCGCGCAGCTGGCTCATGTCGGCCTGGGCAAAGGTGGCATCCAGCACCACCAGAACCTCTCCCTTGCGGACACGCTGCCCCATGACCACGCGGATGTCCTTGACAAGGGCAATGCTGTACGATTGCAGCACCACAGGCGTATCAATGGTGACTATTTTGCCATCGGCCATGACAATGCGATCCATCTTGCCAAAGATGGACCAGAGCAGCAACAGCAGGACGAACAGGGCCAGCAGGTAGAGGCTCCAACGTGCGCCCAGCGGGGGCTTGGCCCGTTCCAGCAGAACGCTGTCGGGCTGGAACCGCCAGACTTCCGGCGGCAGGGCGGCAGGAGGCCGGGCCTGTTGCTGCGGGGCCTGGCCGGGATCATCGGCAGGTGCAGTGGCAGAAAGCCCCGCAGCAGCGTCATCCACACGGCCTTCCCGTAAGGCGGTCTTCAGATAGGCCCACAGTCGGGGCCAGGCATGGGGTAGCTTCATGCAGCCCCCTCGCGTACAGAGTTTTGCGTATCCCACAGGTTGCGGTAGATGGGGCAGTCTGCATACAGCTCAGTGTGGTTGCCCTTGCCCACCAGTCTGCCCTTGTCCAGCACCAGAATGGCATCGGCATGGCGCAGCATGGAAAGGCGATGGCTGACGATGATCATGGTGCGCCCGCGTGAGATGGCCCGGATGTTGGCCTGTATCTCGGCCTCACTTTCGGGGTCAAGGGCACTGGTAGCCTCGTCAAAAATCATCAGGCGCGGGTCGGTCAGCAGGGCGCGGGCAATGGCAAGCCGCTGGCGTTGCCCGCCGGACAGGTTGGAGCCGCCCTCTTCCAGCATGGTGTTGTAGCCATCGGGCAGGCTTTCGATAAACTCATGGGCGGCCGCCATACGGGCGGCGTGCATGATTTCCTCCAGGGTGGCGGTGGGACGTGTCACGGCGATATTGTCCCGCACCCGACCACGGAACAGGAAATTTTCCTGCAAGACCACGCCGATGGAGCGGCGCAGATGTACCATGTCCACATCACGGATATTGTGCCTGTCCAGCCAGATGTCCCCTTCCTGCAGGGGGTGGATGCGCTGTAACAGACGGGTAAGCGTACTTTTGCCGGAGCCGGAACGCCCCACGATACCGATAACACTGCCCGCCGGAAAATCGAAGCTCACCCCGGCAAGGGCCGGAGCTGACTGCGGATTGTAGCGAAAGGTCACATCGCGGCAGCGTACCGCGCCTTCAATGCGTGGCAGCACACCACGGGCGTCACCTGTTTCGGCAGGTTCGTCCATGATCTGGGCCAGCATCTTCAGGGAGATACTGGTTTCCTGATATTGCTGCACAAGCCCGGCCATTTGCACCAGCGGCCCACTGACTCTGGCCGAATACATATTAAAGGCCACCAGCGCGCCCACGGTCATCACATTGTCAAAGACCTGATAGACCCCCCACCAGAGGATCCCCAATGTCATGCACTTTTGCATTATCTGCATGAAGGTGCTGATGGCAATGGACATTTTGCCTACCCGAAAGCGCATCCCCGTGGCCACGGCGGCCCGGTTGTCCCAGCCGCGTCGGCGCATGGGCTCCAGAGAGAGGGATTTGACAGTGGGCATGGCGTGGATGTTCTCCACCAGAAAGGCCTGACGTTCGCCCTCGGTGGCGTACAGATCCTGCAAGCGGGCGCGGAACGGCCCCATGGCCAGATAGATGACCAAGGCGCACAGGCCGGAAAACAGCAGCACCAGCAGGGTGAGCCGCCAACTGTAGGCCAGCAGTACGGGCAGTACCACCAGCAGAGAAATACTGTCCAGCAGGGTACCGAACAGCCGCCCGGTCAAAAATTCCCGTATTTTTTCCGGCTGCTGCATATGCTTGATCAGCACCCCAGCGGGCACACGCTCAAAAAAGGGCAGGGAAATACTGCTGAGGTGCTCAAAGGTGCGGATCGCCAGCCGCAGGTCAATGACACTGGTAGTGTAGAGCAACAGGTAGGAGCGCAACCAGCCAAAAGCCCCCTCAAAAAGGATAGCCCCCAGCATACCCAGGGCCAGCACATGCAGGGTGCTTTCCACCTGATGGGTCACTACCCTGTCGATGATGATCTGAAAGAACAGCGGCATGGCCAGGGCAATGACCTGCAAGGCCACGGCAGCCAGCCCCACCTCGGCCATATTGGCCTTCATCTGTTTGATCTCTCGCAGGAAAAAGCCCAGGCCAAAGGCTTTGCGCCCTTCGGGGATGCTGCCTTCCACCTCCATTGCCTTGATAAAGGTCACACGGCCGTCCAGCAGCTTCTCCACCTCTGCGCGGGGTACGCGGACGCGCCCGGCCTTGGGCTGATCGGGGTTTTCCACCTCCAGGCTGCCGTCTGCCTCCATAGCCCAGAGGATCAGCAGTCCGCCGCCCCGGCAGTGCAGCAGCACCGGCAGGGCCGAGGGCATTTGGGCAAGACCGTCCAGACCGGCCGGGGCTGTGCGCCCTTCAAGACCCTGTTCGGCCAGCATCCGCATGAACAGGCTTTCGTCCGGCTCCTGTTCTGACAAAAGATAGCTGTGGATAAGGTCTTCAGCCGCCAGATCCTTGCCGTGATGTCGCGCCACGCTGACCAGGGCCCGCACATGGCGATGGGGCTGACGCTGGGGGTGCAGCAGTACGGCCAGGCCCGACCAGTGCCCGGCCAGTGTGGCAACGGGCAGTTGTGTCTGGCGAGAGCCTTCCATCCCAACCTCTACGATGACAGCCAGTTTCTTGGCCCGGATCTGCCCCACCAGCAGGACAGCCCTGCCGTTGCGCAGGGGCAGGATGGCAGGGGCGGCCAGTGGCCGTTGCATCAGTTCTTCCAGAGATTCCCCGTGCAGCAGGGTCAGGCCAAGGCGCAGCCTCTCGGCAAGGCTTTCCAGAACATCGCTTTCCACCATGCCGGTGGCGGGCAGGTGCAGGTCTGGCGGGATGGGCAGTTTGCAGATTTGGGCCGCCATCACCAGACAGGGCAGGACAGAGGCAGGGACTTGCATGGTCTATCCCTGTGCGCGCCGCAGGTGCAAGCCCGCCTGCATCAGCTCCACATGCCGGGGCAGGAGTTTGCGCAAATCATAGTTGGCAAGGATATGCCGCCTGGCCTGCTGGCGCACAGGGGCAAGCTCTGCCTTGCGTTCCAGGCAGGAGATAATGCGCCGGGCAAGGGCTTCATGGTTCCAGAAATCGCTCAAAAAGCCGTTGACCCCATGCCGCAGTACCTCCCGCACAGGCTCCGTGTCCGAGGCCACCACCAGGCAGCCACAGCTCATGGCCTCCAGCAGGGACCACGACAGCACAAAGGGCGCGGTAAGATAGACATGCACGTCCGAGGCCCGCAACAGGGCGCGGTACTGGTCATAGGGCTGGAAGGGCAAGAAGTGTACCCGGCTTTCATCCAGTTGCACCTCCTCGCGCAGGACTTCGCGCCAGGTTTTGCCGTCCTTGCGCGGGCCGCCATAGGCAGAGCGGTCGTCTGCCATGATGACCACATGGGCATCGGGGCGGGCCTCCAGCACGGAGGGCAGACTGCGGTAAAAGGTGTGGAAGCCACGGTACGGCTCCAGCCCGCGTGTGGCATAGGTGACGATCTCTCCGGCAGTGGACAGATCCAGTGCCTTGAGACGCAGTCCCTTGCCCTCACGCCTGACAGGTGAAAAGAATTGTGTGTCCACGCCATCATGCAGCACATGGAGCTTGTGGCGGAACTCCGGCGGGTGCTGCGCAAACTGCCAGTGGGTGGGGCAGACGCCCACGGTACATTCCTTGAGGGCCGACAGGGTGCACATATTGCACTGGCGGTTCTCTGCCTTCGTGGTCAGGGAAACGGGCTTGTTGCCGGCAAAAAAGCGGGTGTCGGCCTGATTGGTGTAGTACCATTCAAAATAGCCCATCTGCATGGCTTGCGGAAAAATGTCCGGCGCGTAGATGCAGCAGCCAAATCCCACATGACCGTAGATCACATCAGGCTTGAAGCCCTGCCGGGCCAGTTGCAGCATGGCATCGGCAAAACGCTCACCCCGTGCCAGCAGATTGAGGTATTTGCGCCGGGCAGAGCTGGGGTGTTGCTCTTCTGCCGCCAGCGGCACCTGTACCCATTCCACGCCGGGCACACTGACATCACTGCGGCGATACTGGGAGAGAAAAACCACCTTATTGGCCGGACTGGCTGCCAGAGCCACGGCAAGGCGGTGGAACTGTCCGGGAAAGTTGTTGTGGGCAAACAGGATATTCATGTGGCCCCCAGGCAGGACTGCGCCCCTGGCTGTAGGGGCAGGCCGCCATCGTGGAATAGGTATCTTGCCCTGACGATACCTGTTTGCCCCGATAATGCAAGGCTGTTTTTGAAGGGTAAACGAAGGCCCTGCCAGTGGCAGGGCCTCATGGTATCACAACCTATGGCAGAGTGCTGCCGTACCAAGGAGTCTTGGCTACGGATTCAGGCCCAGCTTGCCCACGCTCTGCATACCACCCATACTGTTACACACATCGGCGTAGCCAGCGTTCTGCAGGGCCAGTACGCAGTCATAGGCACGCAGGCCGGTATTGCAGATGATGGCCACCGGGCGGTCTTTGGGGATCTCGCCCATGCGACTGCGGATTTCCTCCAGCGGGATGGAGTGCCATTCTGGGTGTTCCGCCTGCACAGCCTCACCTGCCTTGGCCGGACGGGCATCAATAAAGAAGATTTGATTCTCGCCGCGCTTTTCCCACAATTCCATGAACTCCACGCCGGTGACCGGGGTAAAGCGGCCAGCCAGTACGTTGTCGGTCACGTTGGCCACGGTGTTGACCACGTCCATGGCAGCGGCAAAGGGCGGCGCATAGGCCACTTCGAGGTTGGAGATGTCCTCCACTGTGGGGCGGCCATATTGAAGGGCGGCCGCCACAGCGTCAATGCGGGCCTTGAGCGCGATGCCGTCAAGGCAGGAGCCCTGAATACCCAGTACACGGCCATCGGCCTTGTCCACCACCAGTTCCAGCCCCACCATAAATTTTTCGGGGTAGAAGTGGGCGCGGTCGAGCTGCTCCACGCAGACGCTAATGGCATCGTAGCCTTCCTTGCGGGCACGTTCCACAGTCAGCCCCGTACCACAGAAGGAGAGCTTGAAGAGTTTGACCGCCCACGTCCCCACATAGCCGGGGAAGCTGGCCTTGCCCCCGGCAAGATTGGTGCCGATAACGCGCCCCTGCCGATTGGCCATGCTCCCCAGCGGCAGATAGCCCGGCTTGCCGGTGATAACGTTGCGGATGCTCACGCAGTCCCCACCGGCAAAGATGTCCGGGTCAGAGGTACGCATGGTCTCGTCCACCACGATGGCCCCAAAGGGGGCCACGTCCAGCCCGGCATCTTTGGCAAGCTGCCCGTTGGGGATGAAGCCCGCCGCAAAGATCACAAGCTGGGCAGGCAGTTCGCGCTTGTCGGTGACCACCTTGCTCACTGCGCCGTTTTCACCTTCCAGCCGCACCACCTTTTCGGCAGTAAAGACATCCACCCCGGCGGCCCGGCAGTCGCTGGCGGCCATCTGGCCCAGCGTGGCAGACAGTGCGCCGGGCAGGATCTGATCCATCATTTCCACAATGCTGACTTTGACGCCCCACATATCTGCCAGGGCTACGGCTGCCTCCAGCCCGATGAAGCCGCCGCCCACGATGACTGCCTCGGTAACCTTGCCAGTCTCGCAGGCCTTGCGGATGCTTTCGGCATATTCCAGGCGGGTCAGGGAAAGCACATTGGCAAGGTCATGGCCCGGCACCTCGGGCATACGGGCCTTGGCCCCCGTGGCCAACACCAGCTTGTCGTAAGGCAGTTTTTCTTCCTCGCCGGAAACCAGGTTGCGGACAAGAACTGTCTTGCCGGCGCGATCAATGCTGAGGGCGCGGGTCTGGTTGCGGACAGTGACGCCCTTCATGCTGGCAAAAAAAGCCGGGTCACGCAGAGTTCCGTAGGGGGTGGAACGCAGAGCATCAATGGTCTGCACTTCGCCCGACACATAGTAGGGCATACCGCAGCCGCCGTAGGAAATGTTGGTATTTTCGTCAATAAGGGTAACTTCGGCATCGGGCATAAGCCGTTTGCAGCGACATGCTGCCTTGGGCCCAAGGGCCACTCCGCCGATAATGAGAATTTTTTCAGGCATGACTGGTACTCCTTTCGTTTGGAGTATACACCGATAAAAACAAAAAGGGAATGTGCAAGACATCCCCTCTGTTAGAGCCTTTTTTGATTGCAACACTTTGTGTTTCAATCTTTACGCCGCCTTCTTTTCCCCGCAAAGCGGGACAAGCCCCGCAGATCTGGACAAGTTCCGCTCACTTACGACGCGGGCAGTCGCCCTCGGCATGTACCTGTGGCGTGCCCCTACGCTGCATAGCGCATTGACTTGCCAGCCCGGAAAGGCGAAAATCCCATTCCGCTTCTCCACGCAAACAGGAAAGGAACATCATGTTCAGCTACATCCGTGATCGTCTGCCCTGGGGTGACAAACTGCCCGTCTCACAGCCCCGCCTTGAAGAGCTGATGCGCCTGAGCGGCGCAGAACCGTGGCATGCCCACGCCATCTCCCACCGACAGTCCCGCCGCCATGCCTGTGTGGCCTGCCGCTGGCTGGCAGAAGCCCTGCCCACGGGGGCGCATGTTTTTGAACCGGGCTGCGGCTCCGGGGCCAATTTACTCTGGCTGGGGCTGAAAGGGGTCGGACGCCTTTCCGGGGCAGACATTTCTGCCGAGGCGGTCAGCATGGGTCGGCAGCTTGCGCAGGACATGCACATGCAGCTCGACATCTGGCAGGACGACTGCCTCAAGCCCGCCCGTCTGCCCGACCCCGTGGACGGCATCGTGTCCGTCAACTGGCTCTACCACATCCCTGGGGCCAGCCTGGACAGCTTTTTGCAAACCTACGCCCCTGCCCTCAAGCCCGGCGGCTACCTGGCCCTGGACATGGTCACCCGCCATTACGACCGCCAGCCGGGCAATCAATGGCACACTATGGACAGGGCACTGCCCGAAGCCCAACGCCGCCCCTCCGAATACACCATCCGGCTTGACCGGCAGGAAGTAGAAGCCATAGCACGGGGGCAGGGCTTCCGGCTGGAACGTGATACCTGCTTTGTGTTGAGCCGCCCGCAGCGGGCTGTCTTTCTGCTGCGCCGCGTCTGAGCCCGGCGCGGAGTCGATTTTTCTCCTGAACAGACAACCACCTGCTGGACAGGTGGTTGTCTGTTTATGGCTGCTGCGTCACCCCCAAATGCCAGAGATGCCACAGCCCAGGGGGTCGGGCTATATCTCGTGTACTTCGATACCGCAGGCCCGTGCCACGCCAGCCCCGTAAGCCGGGTCAGCCTTGGCGCAGTTGCGGATGTGGCGCAGTTTGATTTCTCTGGGGGCATCCCCCAGGCTGCGGGCCGTATTCTCAAACAGTGCCTGTTTCTGCCCGTCTGTCATCAGGCGGAAAAGCCGCCCCGGCTGCTCATAGTAATCGGCGTCATCACAAGGGAAGTCCCAGCGGGAGGCAAGGCCGTTGATTTTCAGCGGCGGTTCGGCAAAATCGGGCTGCTCCTGCCAGGCTCCACAACTGTTTGGCTCATAGCTGATATGGCTTCCGTAATTGCCGTCCACCCGCATCTGCCCGTCCCGGTGGAAACTGTGGAAGGGGCAGCGCGGTCTGTTGACCGGGATAAGATGGTGGTTGACCCCCAAACGGTATCGCTGCGCATCCCCATAGGAAAACAGCCGCCCCTGCAACATCTTGTCGGGTGAGACGCCAATACCCGGCACCAGATTGGCGGGGTTGAAGGCGGCCTGTTCCACCTCCGCAAAATAGTTTTCCGGGTTGCGGTTCAGTTCCAGCACGCCTACTTCTATCAGTGGGTAATCCTTGTGATACCAGACCTTGGTCAGGTCAAAGGGATGATATGGCAGTTTTTCGGCATCGGTCTCTGGCATGATCTGTACATAGAGCGTCCAGCGGGGGAAATCCCCACGCTCAATGGCGTCATACAGATCGCGCTGATGGCTGTCGCGGTCACGCCCGATCAGCTCCTGCGCTTCGGCATCAGTGAGGTTTTTGATGCCCTGCTGTGTCCTGAAGTGAAACTTGACCCAAAAACGCTCATTGTCGGCATTGATAAAACTGTAGGTGTGGCTGCCGAAGCCGTGCATATGCCGGTAACTGGCCGGGATACCACGGTCACTCATCAGCACGGTCACCTGATGCAGGGCTTCGGGCAAGAGACTCCAAAAATCCCAGTTGTCCCTGGCACTGTGCATATTGGTGCGGGGATTGCGTTTGACCACATGGTTCAAATCCGGGAACTTGAGCGGGTCACGCAAAAAGAAAACCGGCGTGTTGTTGCCCACCAGATCCCAGTTACCCTGATCTGTATAAAACTTGATGGCAAAACCGCGAATATCCCGCTCCGCATCGGCCGCACCACGCTCGCCTGCCACAGTGGAAAAACGCACAAAGACGTCGGTTTGCTTGCCAACTTCCGCAAACAGTGAAGCCCTGGTCCATGCACTGATGTCATGGTTGACGGTAAACACGCCATATGCGCCAGTCCCTTTGGCGTGCATACGCCGTTCAGGGATGACCTCGCGGTCAAAGTGGGCCAGTTTTTCCAAAAACCAGGCATCCTGCAAGAGCATGGGGCCGCGCACCCCGGCAGTCAGGACATGGTTATTGCTGGACACCGGCGCACCGGCATTGGTGGTGAGTCTGGACGAATGGGCAGATGGATCCTTTTTGCTCATGGATATTCCTCATGGCTGTATATGAAAAAGGGGAGGCCGTTGCCAACGATCGTCGGCAAGGGCTTCCCCCAAAATCGGTATTGTCAAAAACGTGTGGCGTACGTGCTCAGGGCAGGACGACAGCCTTGCGGCTGATCAGGATAGGCTTGCCCAGACGCATGGATTCCAGCAGGGTCACAAGCTCTGTGGCGCGTTCGGCATTACCACGCAGCAAGACCCGCACCAGATAGAGCTTGCCTTCCCGCTGCATACGGGTACGCAGCCCATGCCCCTCCAAACGCTGGCGCAGCGCGTCCACGCTGTCCTCATCCCTGAAGGCAGCCACCTGAAAGACATAATCATGCAGTGTGGCAGTGGCAAGTGGGGCTGCCGTCCCACCAACGGCCGGTGTTGGGGCAGCAGAGGGGGATGAGGGCTGCCCAGCCCCAGGCAGAGCATCCGTAGCTGCCGGGCTGCTTGCAGATGCGGTGACTTTTTCTTCTGTCGTACCCGGCGCAGTTTCAGCAGGTAAAGGCTTGTCCGAGCGCAGGGCGCGTACAAAGCCCAACTCTGCCGGAGCCAGTATGGCCTGCTCCTGCACAGGCTCTGGTGCAGCAGTATGGCGGGTAGTGGCTGCCTGTGTCTCACCGGCCACAGACGGACGCTGATTCATGCCGGAGGCCCGGCCCGCCATCACCCCACCCACATAGGCCAGCGCAATGGCGGCCAGGGCGAGAAAACAGGCTGTCACCACGGTACCAGGCCGCAGACGCAGTCCCTTCCGTGCAGTGTTGTTGGTGGCAGAACGCGAAGCCATACGCATATCACCTCCTTACCAGCAAAGGATAGCAAGCGGCCGTGGGAGCGTAAAGGTCAAATCCCTGTTCACGCAGGGAACTCACCAGTGAAGGCACTGGCAAGATGGCTTGACAGCGCAGCGTCCCTGCATCACTGTATTTGTGCCTTGAGCAGCAGGACAGGCTGCTGTCTGCCCTGTCAGCCAAGAAAACCGCCAGACAAGGGAGCAACCATGTCCCGCATCCAGCGTTCTTGCCGTTTTACGGCAGCAAGTCTTGTACTCTGCCTCCTGACCGCCCTGCCAGCCAGTGCAGCCGCCCCGCTCGGTATTGTCAATGACACCACGGCTGACCTGCTCAATCTGCGCCTTGACAACGGACGGGAGGTATCCTTCATTCGGCTTGATATGCCGCCCGGAGGACAGGATGACATGGAAAACCCGCAAGAAGTTTGCGATATCCGGGCCGATTTTGGTTTAGGGCTGGCAAACTTCCATGCTGTCCCCTTAAAGGAAGTGCAACGGCTTGTGTTTTGCGCGGAACACCCTGCCTGCCTCAAGCTGGAACGCCCTGGGCATGCTGCCAGCCATTTGCGCGGCAAGTATCGATCGCTGTTGCCCCAGCCGGGCGATACGCCGGTCTGCCACTTTGAGCAGTTCCGCCCTGGCATGACCATGGAAGAGGTTTGCACCCTGCTCCCTGCGGACACGTTGCGTGATGACAATGACGCTATTCTTACCAGCCTTGGTTTTGCCGGGCAGCTCTGGGCAGCCCGGCTCAGCCCTGCCCATCCCCAGAGCACTGCTTCGGCCCGCAAGGGCGGCCCCGCGACACTTGGGCATCTTGAGTTGCGTCAGCCTCTATCCGGCCAGAAACTGCAAGCCCTGATGCAACACCTGTACAGGCAGGGCTACGCACCGTGGCAAGCAGAACTGCCCGGTATCGACATGGACTTTGCCGAAATGGCCGATTTAGGGCTGGAACGGCATAAAAGCCTGTTGGAAGAGGCACTGCGCCACTTGATGGAGGCCGGTACGGGCGAGGCAACAGTCATGCTGGCCCCGGCAGCCATGCTGCCCCTGCTGGCCGATGCGGATGCACCACAGCAGGATGTACAGCTTTTTACCCTGACCCTGCGCCAGACCTCCCGAACCCTGATAGTGGATGTGGCGGCATATCAGGCTGGCAAACAGCTTTAGAGCAGTTGTTTTGCTGCCCCTTTAGAGTTGTCTGGCAGATATAGCCCTGTTTAAAATAAACACTATAGTGTCAGAAAGCCACGGGAACGGAGGCTTTCTGACTATCAAAGACAGCAAAGCCCCTCGCGCATGAGAGCAGCAAGGGGCTTTGAACGATTTGGCAGCGGCCTACTTTCCCACATGACGTTATGCAGTATCATCGGCGAGGAAGAGCTTAACTTCCGAGTTCGGAATGGGATCGGGTGTACCCT
>JAFQED010000039.1 GCA_017415765.1 Desulfovibrio sp.
ACCTGGTTTCCCTGCCGCACAGTGGGGGACATTATAGAAGCCCTGCAAACGATGGTCGTGCGCGGTGCCCCGGCCATCGGGGTCACGGCGGCCTGGGGCTGCGCGCTGGCCGTGCGTGAGGTCATGTCTGTCGCAACTGGCTGGCAAGCACGGCTGGACACATTGCTGGAAGCCATTGCCAAGGCCCGCCCTACGGCTGTCAACCTGCGCTGGGCCGTAGAGCGGATGCAGGCCTGTCGGCAAGCTGCCGGCCCGGTGGAAGCCCCCCGTCTGCTGGAGCTTTTTCTGGCAGAAGCCCGCAGTATACAGGAGGAGGACGTTGCCGCCTGTAAGGCACTGGGGCGCGTTGGCGCAGCCTGCATTGCGGATGGTGATACCGTACTGACCCACTGCAATGCCGGGGCACTGGCCACGGCCGGGCATGGCACTGCCCTTGGGGTCATCCGCAGCGCGGTAGAAGCCGGTAAGCAGGTCAAGGTCATTGCCGATGAAACACGCCCCTTTTTGCAGGGGGCGCGTCTGACCGCATGGGAGCTGCATCGGGACGGTATCCCCGTGACTGTGGCCTGTGACAATGCCTGTGCCCTGCTCATGCAAAAGGGACTGGTGCAAAAGGTGGTGGTAGGGGCTGACCGCATTGCCGCCAATGGCGATGCCGCCAACAAGATAGGCACCTTTGGTGTGGCCCTGCTGGCACGGCATTTCAACATCCCCTTCTATGTGGCTGCTCCGCTCTCCACCATTGACCCGGCCACGCCGGACGGCAGTGCCATCCCCATTGAGGAACGCCCGGCCACAGAGGTCAGCAGCCTGACAGGCCAGGCCGTAACACCTGAAGGTGTGCCCGTCTATAACTTTGCCTTTGACGTGACCCCGGCCCAGTACATCAGTGGCATCATCACCGAGGCAGGTCTGCTGCAAGCCCCCTACGGCCCTGCCATTGCCAGGGCCTTGCGCGAGGCCCGGCCCGGAGCAAGGCCGGCATGACGCGCCTGGATCTGCTGGCTGACGGCGCACCCCCCGCCTCCCTAGCTGATGCCCCCTCCCACGAGGGACTGACAGTGCATTGGGAAGGGCAGGACGTGCCTATGGGAGAACTCTCGCTCACAGCCCAACTGGCAGAAGACCTCTGTGCCATCCGGGCCGAGCACGCGGCCTGGGCCTGGGACATGGCCCGGCTCAGGCTGGGTGGGCAGGAACTGCAAGCCCATCTCAAGGCTGGTGAAAGCCTGTCCATGTGGTGGTGTTCCCTGCTGTACGAACGCCACCCCAAGATGACGCCGCAGCTTTATACCATCTACAAGCTGCGTGCGCTGGAAAAACTGCTGGATGCCCACGGCGTCTCAGAACTCCACATCCACGGGGGAGATGCCCGCTTGCGCCGCTGCCTTGCGGCCCTGTGTGCGGCCACAGGGCGTAGTTTCTGCCCGCATGGCCCGGCGACCCAGCCCCCCCGTCAAAGGCTTGTCCGGCGGCTCTATGCCGCCTGCCCTGCCCTGCTGCGCGCCGGGCTGCGCTTTGTCCACTGGTGGTGGACGGTACGGCGCAAGCTGCCGTTCTGTAACGAGTTCCCCCCTGCCACAGCTACAAGCACAGGCGATAGCAACAACAAGCCCCGGCCCACAGCCACCATTGCCACCTACTTTCCCAATCTGGACATGGAGGCCCTCAAGGCCGGACGCTTCCGTTCGCGCTACTGGGAGGGGCTGCACGATGCCCTCAACAGTCAGGCCGCGTCAGAAGCCGCCTCCGGCCTGAATGGGCATTTTGTACGCTGGCTTTTCATCCGCTTTCCTGCGCCACAACTCAGCCTTGCGGACTGTCTGGCGGCGCGTGAGCGTTTTCGGGCCGAGGGCAGAGACGGCTGCTCCTTCCATTATCTGGAAGAATTTTTGCGCCCCCGCGATATTCTGGCCGCTCTGGCCCGCCTGTTGCGGCTTGCTCTTGTCAGTATGCGCTGGCAGGAACAGGCAATGGCGGCCTGCCAGTTTGCCGGTTCCCGGCTGCATTTTGGGGAATACATCCGGCAGGACTGGGCAGAATCCTTCCGAGGCTGGCGCGGTCTTGAACGCTGCTTGCAGTATCGGGCTTTCTGCAATTATGTGCAGTTGGCCGGGCCGCAACGCTGGACGCTTTTCCCGCTGGAGAACTGCCCGTGGGAACGCATGTTGACCCACGCCGTACACGAGGCCGGCCACGGGCCGATGCTGGGGGCGCAGCACTCCACCATCCGCCCCACGGATTTCCGCTACTTTGATGACCCGCGCAGCTTCAGCACGCCGGACTGTGCCGCCTTTCAGCCCGACAGCATTGCGGGCAATGGCAGCTCTGCCTGTGTCCAGTGGCTGGCAGCCGGAATGCCCCAGAGCCGCCTCTGTCAGGTGGAGGCCCTGCGCTACCTCTATCTGCACGGGGCTGCCACGTCTTCCCCGGCCAGCTCTCATCCCCCGGCCAGGAGCGCGACAGCCTCACGTCACCTGCTGGTGCTGACCAGCTTTTTTGCCGATGAAACCACTGCCCACCTCCACTTGCTGGAACAGGCCATGCGTGCCGGGCTGCTGGATGGCTGGCGCGTCACCCTCAAGCCGCATCCCTACCTGCCGGTGGACGGCTGGCTGCGCGACCTGCCAGAGGCCACTCTCGCACGGGTGCAACTCCGTCTGGCAGACGGGTCGATCGCCGATTGTCTGCGGCAAGATGTGATCGTTTGGGCGGCCAATTCCACCACTGCCGCGCTGGAAGCGGCCCTCAAGGGGCTGCCACTGATGGTTATGGCTCCTGCGGGGGATTTTGACCTTTGCCCCATCCAGGACGTGCCGGGGCTTGCCCGTACCGCCTCGCTGGAGGATGTGCGGCGGGCCTTGCAGGGGCTGCGGCCTCTGGCCCTGCCAGAGGACTATCTCTGCCTTGACCCTGCCCTGCCCCGCTGGCGGCACTGGCTGGGGTTGGAGTAAGTAAACACAGCCTCTGCATTCATGCGCCAGCCAAATCCTGTGCAATGTCCAACTTGAAATTGAAATTCAGATAAATTATACTGTCCGCTCACGCGGCAAATATTCTCATAGCCATACATAAACCAAGGGAATCATACTATGGTCACTCCCCGCCAGAAAGAACTGGTCAAGGCCACTGTGCCTGTACTGCGCGAACATGGCGTCGCCCTTATCTCCCATTTTTACAAGCGGATGCTGCATGGCAATCCTGAACTGAAAAACATTTTCAATCAGGCCCATCAGGCAGAGGGGCATCAGCAGCGCGCGCTGGCTTCTGCTGTACTGGCCTATGCCGAAAATATCGACGACCTCTCCCCCCTCCTGCCAGCAGTCCGTCATATCGCCATCAAGCACTGCACCATTGGTATCCGTGCGGAGCAATACGGCATCGTGGGCAAGCATCTGCTGGCCTCCATCAAGGAAGTGCTCGGCGATGCCGCAACGGAGGAACTGCTGGATGCCTGGGCTGCCGCCTATGGTTCCCTGGCCAAGGTGCTGATCGATGCCGAAAGTGCCATCTATGAAGAGCAGTCCATGAGCGAGGGTGGCTGGTCTGGCTGGCGGCCTTTTGTAGTGGCCAAGCGTGTGCAGGAATCTGCCGATGTGACAAGCTTCCATCTGCGTCCTGCTGACGGCGGCACCCTTCCTGTGTGCAAGCCCGGCCAATTTGTTTCGGTGCGTGCCTATCTGCCCAGTGTGGGCCTAGTGCAGCCACGCCAGTACACCGTGAGTGCCGCCGGGCCGGACAGTCTGCGTATTTCGGTCAAGCGTGTGGCCGCCACATCGGCCGCTCCGGCGGGTATGATGTCCAATCACCTGCACGAAAGCCTGAAAGAGGGGGACTGCATAGATGTTTCCGCCCCCCTGGGCGACTTTACGCTGGCAGACGATACCAGCCCTGTGGCCCTTGTGGCGGCTGGTGTCGGCATTACGCCCATCCTGGCCATGCTGAACTCCATCGCAAAGGATACACCAGAGCGTGCCGTGGACTTTTTCATGGTCTGTCAGGATCGTGCGCATTTCCCGCTGCGGGGTGAGGTGGAACAGGCCATGAACAGCCTGAAGAACGGCAAACTGCACCTCTTCTATACCAAAGCTGAGGGCGATGAAGCCCGGCAGTGCGAGGCTGCCCGTCGGCTGGCCCCCACCGACCTGGCTTCCGTCTCTGCTGATGCAGACTGGTATATCTGCGGGCCTGTCCCCTTCATGCAGGAACAGGTGGAAGCCCTCAAGGCACGCGGCGTGGCTGCGGAACGTATCCACTTTGAGATATTCGGCACTGGCGGCATGAGCAAGTAAGCTTCGCCGTTGCCACAAATCCCAAGGCCCCGACTGTTCAGGTCGGGGCCTTGCTTACAGATGCAGAAAAACCACCGGCCATGACGGTGGTTTTTCCTTGCAAAAAGCTCTCCTCTATAGCATTTCTGATTGAAACACTCCGTGTTTCAATCAATACGCTGCCTACGCTTCGCGGAAAAAGCGCGGTTTTCCGCTTGCTTACGGCGCGGGCGTCCGCTCTGCGTCCGCCAGAGCGGCTGCCATTTTCAATGGCATTTCGCTCTACTTGCGTTGCAGGGACAGGCGGGCCGCCACGGCGTCCGCTCCCATACGGGCAAATTCGGCCACATCCTTGCCAGCCCGCGCATCGATCGGTAAAAGCAGTTCCGGCTGGTTGGCAAGGCTTTTGTCCGGGGTAACGCCGTACTCCGGCGGAAAACCGTCATTGAAGTACATATCCTGAAAACCGGCAAACTTCAGGCTGTGGGCCGTAGCGTCCAGAACGGCACGTTCTGTCTTGTCCACAAGGCCCAGGGCCAGGGCATTGCGCAGCCCGGCCAGACATTCGCCGCCCTGCGTGCAGGCAATATGCCCGTGCCGGTTGGCAAGGATCATGGCGTCCATGATCTGCTGTTCCGTCACCTGCACCACCTGGAAGGCACGGGGGCCGCCAGCCTCCATAAAGCGTTCAGCCAGACGCCGCACCCGTGGGAAGGAGACCGGATTACCGATCATGGCGGCCTGGGCCACACTGGGGCTGACCGTTACCGGCTGCCACTGCCGCTGGCCCTCTGGCGCGGCATAGTAACGCCACACCGGGTCAGCATGTGCGGACTGGACGCCAAAGATGCGCGGCAGGCGCGTAATGATGCCCAGTTCCAGCATTTTCAAAAAGCCCGACATGATGGCCGTCACATTGCCCGCATTGCCAATGGGCACAAAGATGCAGAGCCTGTCCACATCCCAGCCGTACCATTGGGCGGTCTCGTAGGCATAGGACTCCTGCCCCAGGATACGCCAACTGTTCTTGGAGTTGAGCAGGGCAACGCGGTAATTCTCTGCCAGCAGTTCCACTACCTTCATGCAGTCGTCAAAAACGCCGGGCAGTTCCAGCACCGTGGCCCCGCTGCCCAGCGGCTGGGAAAGCTGCTGCGGTGTTACCTTGCCGTGCGGCAGCAAGACCACACTCTTGAGCGGTGCGCCCACATAGGAGGCATAGAGAGCGGCAGCGGCAGAGGTATCCCCGGTGGACGCACACACCGTCAGCACCTCGTCCCAATCGTTGCGGCGGCAAAGCCATTTCAGGTAACTGAAGGCACAGGCCATGCCCCTGTCCTTGAAGGAAGCACTGGGGTTCTGACCGTCATTCTTGTAGGCAAAGGGCAACCCTATGGCATCCCGCAGGGCAGGGGCAGCCTCCACGATGGGGGTCAGGCCCTCGCCCAGATAAACGATATCCTCTTCTTCCAGCAGGGGGGCCAGCAGCTCGTAATAACGAAAGATGCCGCGCAGGGCCGTGGCCCGGCTGGCTGCACGGGCGTCAAACAGATCCCGCCATTCCTGCCCGCTGCGGGCCGCAAGCTGGCCAAAGTCCAGATTTTCCAGCAAGAAGACATCATTGCACTGCGGACAGGCATAGAGCAGACTGTCGCCGGGATAGCGTGCCCCGCACCCCAGGCAGACGTATTCCATGCGGCCGCGCCAAGCCGGGAAGCCATTGGCGGCAAAAGACGACAGGGCAGAAGACTGTTCGGGAGGCAGGGACATGCGACACTCACTCCTTATGCTTGTTTTTCGTCGTGCTTGCCTTTCAGCCACGACTTTTCCGTACCGGCCTTGAGCCGGGCGATATTTTCACGATGCCGCCAGACCACCAGCAGCATGAGCAGCAGGGCCAGCGGTGCCCAGACCACGGCCTCGCTCATCATCAAAAACATGGGCAGGGCCGCCACCAGACACAGCGACCCCAGCGAAACATAGCCCGACCGCCAGATGACCAGAACACAGATGGCGCAGGCCCCCAGCAAAGGGCCAAAGGCCAGCGGCAAAAAGACACCAATGGTGGTGGCCACGGCCTTGCCCCCCTTGAAGCCAAGGAAGCAGGAAAAGACATGCCCGGCCACACAGGCCAGCGCGGTCAGGGTGACAAAGAGGGGAGAAAACTCCAGCAGCATGGCCACCCAGACAGGTACGGCCCCCTTGAGCACATCACAGACCAGCGTGGTCACGCCCCAATGAAAGCCGCACAGACGGGAAACATTGGTGGCCCCAATGCTGTGGCTGCCTTCCTGCCGGGGGTCAATGCCGCAAAAATGCTTGGCAAGCACAAGGCCACAGGGGATGGAGCCAACCAGATAGGCCACGATGACCCAACATATTTCAAAGATGATCATTGTAATTTCCTTTGCGGCACAGGGCCGCACAGTGCTGTCAGCAACAGTAGAGGCCTACACACTGACAGCCTCCAGTATCTGTATTTCGTTATAGAGCGGATGCACCTTGCCCAGCCGCACCTGCACAGCCGCGCCAGCACAGGCCCGCTCATCAAAAAGCCGCCGCCGTCCGCGCACGAACAAACCCTGTTCCGGCAGACTGACAGTGGCAAAATGGTCATTTTCTTCCGTGATGATACCGTTCCACCACAGCTTGTCCCCCTGCTGGCGAAAATAGAGCAGCTTCCAGTAGCGGGGACGAAAACGCTGCACCTGCCCGGCGGATTCCAGCGCAGGGCTGAGGATCGCCAAAAGCCCGGACAGTTCGTCCGCGCTCCAGCGGGCCTTGCCCGTGCGCAGAACATGCACGATCTGGGCCTCGTTGATCAGGTCAGGATACCGCCGCAGGGGCGAAGTCACCGGCGTATAGCGGGGCAGCCCCAGTGCCGCGTGGGGACGGGCCTGCACCTCCAGTACCGAGGGGACAAGGGCACGCATGATGCGGGCCATGTCCTGCGGGGCAGTCCAGACACCGGCGTATTCTTTCGGCACGGCCACATCCTGTGTGCGGTGGAGCATGGCGATCTCGCGTTCCCGCGCCCAGTCTGCCACAGTCGCGCTGGCAAGGATCATCATCTCTGCCACAAGAAACTGGGCATCAGGGCTTGCGTCATCGGGGCGCACGCTCACAGTGACTGCCGCGCCCGTGCCTTCCAGCCTGATGACGGGGTCAGGCCTGTCCATGACCACAGCCCCCTCTGCAATGCGGACTGCCTGACGCAAGCGGGCCAGTTCCAGCCCCTGTCGCAGTTGTCCGGCCCAGGCTGTGGCCGGGTTTTCCGGCAGAGGGCCAGCGGCTGCCAGCACGGCCTGACTGTCCTGAAACGTAAGGTTGGCGGCAAGGCGCACCCGCGCCAGAAACAGCTCGCAGGACGAGGCCCTGCCCTGGGCATCCACTGCCAGCCGTACACAGAAAGCAGGTCGCTCCTGCCCGGCCAGCAGGGAGTAGCCATCTGTGCCAAGGCTTTCTGGCAGCATATGGCAGGTGCCTTCCGGCAGATAGATGCTGGTAGCCCGCCGTATGACCAGCCTGTCCAGCAGACTGCCAAAGGGCCAGTGCAGGGCAGGACAGGCAAGGGCCAGCGTCAGCAGAAAGCCATCGCCCGTTGCTTCCACATGAAAGGCATCGTCCACATCGCGGGTACTGGCACTGTCTATGCTCACAAAGGGCAGGTCACAGACAGGCAAATCGGCAAGGGGAGGGGCGGCAAGCTCTTCCACCTCGGCGGCACAGGCCCGCCACCAGTCATCGCCAGCGGCATAGTCGGCCCTGTCCAGCCAAAAGTTGTAATGCAGTGGGATCAGGCCCCAGGCTGTCAGCAACTGCAAGGGCAAGTGGGGCACATCGGGCAGCCCCTTGGCCAGCATCCGCCACAGGGCCTCATGTTCCTGACTGTCGGGGTCTGCCATACGGGAGCGCAGCACGGCCTCAAGACGGGCCAGGACATCCTGTCCGGGCCATTCTGCAGAAGCGGGGGGCGGCAGGGGGCGTTTCTTTTGGGCAACATCCCACAGCAGACGCAAGAAGGCTGCGCCTCCGGCGGTCAGGGCCTCGCGCTCCTGCCTGACCTTTTGCTCCGCAAGACGTTTTTCCACTTCTTCGGCAGAAAAAACCTGAAAATCTGGCGGCTGGAAGCGAAAATGGCTTTTGCAGGCCAGAAGGGCACGGCCATAGGCAGCCACGGTATCGGCATCCGGCCCGCTGACAAAAAGTTCGGCAAACCATTGGGCCTGGGCCTGAGGCACCTCGCCCTGAGCCAAAGCCCAGACATCCAGTACCGGGATGGCGGCAGCCTGTTCCTCACGGCATTTTCTGTGCTCTTCCAGCAGACGCACGGCTTCCTCGCGCCCCAGATCGGACGCACACTGCGGCCCGACCCACGGCAAAAGTCGTGCCGCAGTCAGGCGCGTCTCACGCCGATTGGGCAGGAGCAGACGCAAACGCCCGCCCGCCTCCTCCAGAACGAAGGCCAGCTGGGGGGCGTTGCCCTCCATGTACTCGACCACGCAGCCGGGCGCGGCGTAGCGCACACATCCAGCCATAGCTACTCCTTGATGATATGCGGAAGCTGATACAATCCTGCATTTTTGCCGTTCTGGCAAGTCCTGACTCAGGCTATACCCAGGCCAGCCTATCGCGGCACGGGCTGTGGCCGCAGAGGCAGGATATCCTGCGGCGCGCGCGGGCCCCCGGCCGTGACACGACGGTACAACGCCGCAAAATCCTGCTCCGTATAGCGCGGCCCTGCGCCCACCAGCGGGGCAAGGCCCAGGCGGGCCGTGGCTTCGTTCAGCGGCCTGTGCAGCACCTCCAGTGGCAGACTGGCAAAACGCAGCCGCACCTCCCGCCCCTCAGGCATCTGCCACAGTTCCAGCAGGAGGGCACTGCCCGGCGGGATACTGTCAGAAGGCCAGCCCGGCAACTGCCAGTCAAAACCAAGCAGCCCGCCCACTGTAGCAAGATTGGTGTCATGCCCCACAAAAACCGTCAGAGCGGCGGCATTACAGCGTGCATCATAATGCTCTGCCAGCAGGGCAGAACCCATCTCTGCCAGCAGGGCCGCCCCCCGTGCCAAAGCCACCGGGGCCGCCCTGTTCAGCGCGTTGAAAACCCGGCCATGCAGGGGCAGCACTGTCTGCAAAAGACGTCTGTCCACCTTGCCCCAGCCCACATCCTGACCGGGCCACTGGACAAATTCCAGCAAAAAAATTTCGGCCATGCCGGAGGCGATACCAAGGCCGCCTGTCAATTCAAGGCTGTGCCCATCATCCGTGATGCGAAGCCTGTCGGGCAATTCTGCCAACGAACAGCCGGGCGCACGGCCATACTGCACGCAGAGTTCCGGCGCGGGCGGCCCGCTGATGCTGGCCAGCGTCTGCAATGGCCCGGCCAGCTCCTGCCGAAGCCGGGCCAGACGGGCCGCAACACTGCTGCGTTCTACCTCCGTAAAGACATGCAGACCAGCCTTGGCAGGATGAAAAAGTGGATCTCGCGGGGCGTCGCTCACGGCATAGCCCTGCGTATGCCCCAGCCCGCGCAGGATAGCCCTGGCTGTGCCTCTGGTACGCTGATCGCTGTCGGCCCGCACAAAGATGCTGCCCGGTGCGGGCGGGCCATTGACAGGCCACAGACCGTACGCGCTCCATCCCCGCCGCAGGGCCACCCACATGGCCTCCACCAGATGTCCCCCACGGGCGGTCAGGTGGGCGCGCCGCACAGGCCAGTCCGGCCACGGCTGCTGACTCCAGAGGGCCAGCGTCTCCGCGCTCTGGGTCGGGGCACGCACGCCATGCCGCACCAGTGCCACGACCCTGACCAGCTGCGGGCCAAGCGCAGACACTACAGTCGGCTGGGACTGGCCTGGATACGATGGAGCTGCCTCCTGTGCAGGGCAGGCTTCGACCAGAGGGCCTGGCAGTCCCCAGAGGATAAGAAAGACCAGACAGCGGGCCAGATGGGATCGGCGGGATCGGCGGGATAGGGGCATGGCGTTCTCCTGCACATGGCATTTGCTTCCCCCTTCCCAAGACCTAAGCACTAACAGGCAGGATGCAAGCCGGACAAAACTCACCAGATCAGCCGGATCTGCCCCTCCTGCCCGCAGGAAAGCCTCTCCTGCGTGATCCCCAGCCCGGCCCATGCCGAACGCAGCTCTCCCCCTGCCCCCCAAAAATGCCCCTGACAACGGTGCGGGATCTCCAACCCACGCAAGGGCTTGCCCGGCGCGTACTGCGCACAGGCGCGCCTGACTGCCAGCAGAAGGGCGCGGGCCAGTACCCGTGCCCCCAGTGCCGGATGCACAGGCCCGGCCAGCACAGCATCGGCCAAGGATGCCTCTGGCGCAAGCCCCATACGGATGACAGGCACTCCGCCAGCATGGGCCAGCAGCCAGCCCTCGGCCAGTGCATCCAATGTCACGGGCAGATCCCACGGCGCAAAACGACCAGCCCGCCACTGTTCGGCAAGGGCTGTCCCTTCCAGCACAAGGCAGGGGTAAAAACGGAGCATATTTGCCCCAACGGACAAAGCCGTCTGCACATCCTGCAAAAAAACAGCCCTGTCCACCCCCGGCATACCCGGCAAAAGCTGTACCCCCAGCCGCAGTCCCCCGGCCCTGACCAGCTCACAGGCCGTAATGGCCACAGCCTGCCCGTAACCTCGTCTCGCCAGATCCAGGGCCGCATCGGCAAAGCTCTGGATGCCCAGCTCAATGCAGCCACAGCCACTCTCGCGCAAGGCCCGTACCTTGGCAGCACTCAGACAGTCTGGCCGGGTAGAACAGCGAAAGGCCACGGCCTGTCCGGCCCGCATGGCCTCGGCAGCAAAGGCCAGGCAGGCCTCCTGCGCCGGTGCGGGCAAGGCCGTGAAGGTGCCACCGTAAAAGGCCAGCTCCACCGGCGGCAGCCCCCTGTCTGCGCGCCGGGCAAGGGCAGCACGGGCGACTGCCAGCCGTTGTGTCAGGCTGGCTTCTGCCCCACCGGTCTGGGCATCCTGCGCACAAAATATGCAGCGGCCGGGGCAGCCCATAAAGGGCATGAAGACAGGGAAGACCGCCCCTGCCGCACAGGACTGAGGCGCAGCCCAATCAAGAAAGACAGTTGACACGGTAAAACCTCACGATTTGTAGCAAAAAAAACATAACTGCAAATAGGAATTTTTTCTGACTAAGCTGAATTTGTATTATACAAGACGCATATGAAATGAAAATATAAAACAATATACCATTCTGTTGCTATACAGAATATCGAGATATATCTCTCATTACTTTTTGCATAAGAACTATCAAAACATCAAACTTGATACGTATTCATGATTCACTATAGGCCGTATACAAATTTTTTACAGCATATCCTACAGTAACTTCTTTCACAAATCCTTATCATATAAATAGAAAAAAAAAAAAACGGAAAGCCCAAAAACGACTTGCATCCATCATATATTTGGCATAAATTTATATCAAATAAATTTATTCGGAGAGGTCCATCAATAGCCGAAATAACCGTAAGCCCATGTTTCTGAACGTAATGCCGAGGGTATCCCATGCAAAAAACCCTGACAAAGGCCGACCTCGTAGAGGCCATCTACGAAAAAACAGAAAAAAGCCGCATTGATGCCAGACAGGTGGTGGACAAGCTCCTGAACACCATGAAGGCTGCCATCAAGAAAGATCGGTACCTGCTCATCAGCGGTTTTGGCAAGTTTGAATGTTGCGAAAAGGCATCCCGCAAGGGGCGCAACCCGCATACCGAACAATCCATGACCCTGCCATCCCGCACAGTGCTGGTGTTTCGCCTTTCCCGCAAGTTTCGCTCAGAGCTTAACCCCTAGGCGACTTGCACCTGCCATCGACAGTCGGGCTTCTTGCAGCCAGAAACCTCTTCCCCGCAGGCGACTGTCGATCCTCATCCCTCTCTGGACAAAAACGCAGACGGCTGCGATACTTTCACAAGCCCTGACATGTGATTTCTTGTGCGAAACTGTATAGCGCACGGCATACTCCGGCCTGTCAAGCCCTGTTAACCCCTGTCCCCATATCACCTGTCTGGCAACCCGGAGAGGACGCCCATGCTGTTCAATTCCTATTCCTTCCTGCTGGCCTTTTTGCCCTTGCTGCTGCTTGCCTTTTGGCTGACCTCTGTCTGGCGGGCCGCACGCCCCGCCCTTGTGCTGCTTCTCTTTTCCACAGTATTTTACGCCCTGTCGGGCGCGGGCTTTTTTGTGCTGTTGCTGGCCCTGCTGGGCATGAACTATGTTTTTGGGCTTCTGCTTGCCCGGCCGGATGCAGAAGTGTACGGCCCGCTGGGCCTGGGGCGCAAGGGGCTGCTGGCATTGGCCCTTTTTCTCAACCTCTTGCCGCTGGCATGGTTCAAGTATTCGGCTTTTCTGGTTGAAAGCCTGTCCAGTCTGGGCTGGTTACACCTGTCGTTTGAAGCTCCGGGGCTGCCCCTGGGTATTTCCTTTTATACCTTTATCCAGATCGCCTGGCTGGTCAGCATTTACCGCCGCAGTATCGTACCAGAGGGGCTGGGCCGCCATCTGCTGTTCTCGTCCTGTTTCTGCTACGTCATTTCCGGCCCTATCGTACGCTATGAGCAGATGGGCCGCCAGTTCGACAGACTGCAAGCCCCGGACGCCGACCTGCTGGCACGCGGTTTCAGCCTTTTCTGCATGGGGCTGGGCAAAAAGGTATTGCTGGCCGACAGCCTGGCCAGCCATGCCAATGCCGTGTTCAACGCGGCAGAACGTGGCTTCCCCCTGGGGGGGGCCGAGGCCTGGCTGGGTTCGCTCTGCTACAGTTTTCAACTCTACTTTGACTTTTCCGGTTATACGGACATGGCCCTGGGGCTGGGCCTGATGCTCGGGTTGCGTCTGCCCGAAAACTTCAATTCGCCCTACAAGGCAACCGGTATCGTGGATTTCTGGCGTCGCTGGCACATTACCCTCAGTGCGTGGCTGCGCGACTTTCTGTACATCCCGCTGGGGGGCAACCGGGCCGGACGCATCCGGCAGTATATCAACCTTTTTCTCACCATGCTGCTGGGCGGGCTGTGGCATGGGGCCGGCCTGACCTTCATCATCTGGGGCGCGCTGCACGGGGCAATGTTGAGTGTGAACCACTTTTTCCGCAGCTGCCTCAAGGGGACGCGCCTTGAGGCCCTGCTTGCCCGCTGGCCTTTCCGCCTGTGCAGCATTGCCCTGACCTTTTGCTGCATCAATGCCTGCTGGGTGGTGTTTCGCGCTGCCACGCCCGAAGGGGCCTTGCGTATCTGGCAAGCCATGTTGACGAGCCTGGGCAAGCTGCCCAACACGCTGGCTGGTCTGGCATCCCAGTCCGGCCCTGGCGGCTGGCAGGAAGCCCTCTCCCCCCATCACTACCTGCAAGGCTGGCAGCCCCTTGCCCTGCTGGCGGTCAGCGCGGTCATCGTCTGGGGTTTTCCCTCAAGCCATGAGATTTTTCAGGGACGGCGTGATGGTAGTAGGCCCTGGCTGCACTGGCAGCCCACAGTCCGCTGGGCCACCGGGCTGGCAGTGCTGGCCTTTGCCTCACTGTTGCTTGTCTCGCGTCAGTCAAGTTTTCTCTATTTCCAGTTCTAGGCGGGGACAGGTATGAAGATATTCCAGTTTTTCCGCAAAGGCTCTTCCCCGGCAACGCAGCCCCATGAGCAGCCAGCCCCCCCCCAGCCGGATGCCGTCAGCTGTGCTATGCCGGACGCCGCATCAGGCACAGGCAGCACAGACGCTGCCCCGGAGGGCGCAGGACAGATCTCTCCCCAAAACTGCCCAACGGACTGCCCTGCCCCCAGCCCCGGCCCGGTATCGAGGCCGGAAGCAAGCCCGGAAGCTGACCCCGCTGGGCCAACAGATGCCAGCCCCCCCACTGCCACCCATCTGCTTTCCGGCGGGGCCTATCTGCTGCGCTGCTTCAAGACTCTGGGGCTGCTGGTTGGCCTTGGGCTGTGCTGCGTCCTGCCCTATACCTGCTGGTGGCTTTACGCCAGCGGCGACCTGGCTGTGGAACGGGCTGTGGCGGCCCAGCAAACAGGGCAGTTTGCCCTGTTCGGCTCTGGAATTTCGCAGGATTTTGTGGACTACAAATTGCAGCTCCATGCCGCTGTCAGGCCGGAGATCATCGCTATCGGCTCCTCCCGTGTCATGCAGTTTCGGGGGCACTATTTTTCCCGTCCCTTCCTCAATATGGGAGGCGTGGCCGGCAATCTGGCTGTGCTGCGCTCCACCGTGGATGCCATGCTGCGCCAACACAGGCCACGGGCCGTGATCCTTGGTCTGGATTTCTGGTGGTTTATGCCACAATGGGAGGCCCGTCCCTTTGACGAAGTCCCGCCCACCAGCGGTTCCTACGCATACACGCTGGAAAACCTGCGAAAACCCTGGACATGGCTGCTGGAAGGCAAGATCAGCCTGACAGAACTGGCAGCCCCCCTGCTGGGGCTGGTGGGCATGGGTTTTCGGGACGACCGCTTTGGCATCATGGCCCAGCAGACCGATGACGGCTTTGGCACGGACGGTTCGTGGTATTATACGGCAGAAGCCACCGGACTCAAGCCGCCCTTTGACTACCGTTTTCACGATACGCTGGCCCAGGTACACTACGGTATCAAGGCCTTTTATCGCGCTGCCCCCAACCAGCCAGCCCCCTCCATGGAACATCTGGATGCGCTGGCCGAAATCTGCTGTCGCCTCCGCTCTCGTGGTATCCAGACCTTTATCTTTATCCCGCCGCTTTCCCGGCAGGTGCTGGAAGCCATGCGCCAGTACGAGGACGGTTACCCCCATCTGTTCCAACTGCGTGAGGCCCTTGCAGAACGCGGGCTGGACGTGCTTGATTTTAGCGACCCGCGCAGCTTTGCCTCCAGCGACTGCGAATTTGTGGACGGCTTTCACGGTGGGGAAATCGCCTACGCCCGTATCCTGCAACGCATGGCCGACCGCTGGCCCGCCCTGCTCTCCTTTGTGCATATGGAGCGCATTGCCACCGCCACCCGCGACTGGCAGGGCCATGTTTTTGTGCCCGATGCCCGCCTGACCAGTCTGCCCGAAATCGACTTTATGCACACGGGTTGCGCCAAGCGGCATCCGTCCCCCCAGCAAGCGGAGGCCCGCCCATGATAGCCCTCATTGCCAGTCGGACAGCATCGCTTTTTTCCTTGCTGCTCCTGTCCTGCCTGCTTTGGCCCGGTCAGCTTTGCGATGGCCTGGCACGCCCTGCTCTCGCTGCCGAGGCTGTCTGGCCCATCCCGGCCCTGACAGCGGAGCAGGCCGATAAACAGCCACAACAACAGCCTAAGGAAGAACAAAAAAAACAGACAGCAGGACAGGAAAAAAAGCAGGTCAAGGCATCGCCCCCGTCCAAAAGCGCACCTGCAAAAAGTGCGGGAACCAAGGGTTCAGAAGCCAAGGCAGAGGGCAAAGGTGCAGGAAGTCCGGCCAGCCCCCAGCCCCCCCAGGCTGAAAAAGCCGGAGGGGAAACCAAGAAGACGACAAAAGAACAGCCCAAAGCCGCAAAAGCTGCGGCAACTGCTGATGTGCTTTCTCCCCGGCAGGAGGCTGCTGCGGCCTATGCCCGCAGCGACTATGCCAAAGCCCATGATATTTGGCGCGAGCTGGCAGACAAGGGGGACGCCGAGGCCATGAACGGCCTTGGGCTGCTGTATGAACGCGGGCAGGGGGTGGAGCCTGACGCCGGGCGGGCCCTGCACTGGTTTGCCCGTGCGGCAGAGGCTGACGATGTGGCTGGCATGAGCAACTATGGCCGTATGCTGGAGCAGGGGCGCGGCACAATGCCCGACCCGGCGGAGGCAGCCCGCTGGCTGGATCTGGCTGCCCGGCGTGGCAGCCCCGAAGCCCAGTACAACCTGGCCCTGCTCTATGAACACGGGCGTGGCGTCCCGCAGGACGACAAGGCCGCAGCCGCCTGGTACAGCCGTGCCGCAGCCGCCGGAGAAGGGGCAGCCCTGTCACGTCTGGGGCAGTTTTACAGGCATGGGCGTGGTGTGCCGCAGGATACGGCCCGCGCTACCCTGCTGCTGCACGCTGCGGCCATGCAGGGGCAGGAGGATGCCATCCGGGAGCTGGAAGAGCTGGCCCAGCACGGGCCGCAACGCCCCCCGGCTGTTCTTTTTGGCCAGCGTCTGGATGATACAGACCGCAAGGCCATGCGTGCTGCCCTGCACAAGGCCGGTGTACCCGCCAAACGCAGCAATGATGACTTTGTCTGTGACGTCTATGACGTGCATATTGCCGTGCCCGGTGCTACAGAAATGGCCCTGTGCTATGCTGCGGGCAAGGCCGCACCGCTGGGCTTTGTCAAGCTGGATTACCCCGCACCGGATGCCGAGACGGCCCGGCGCATCCTGCTGATGGCGGAGAACCGCTTTGGGCCGCCCTCGGCCGGAGAGGGCGACAATGCCCGGATCTGGAACCTTGGCAGCGCAGTGGTGGCTACCCAGCATCTGCCGGAGCACAAGCTGATGAGCCTGATGTACATGATCCCCCGCGTCTATCACCAGACGCAGCGGCCCTGACGGAGCGTCAGCATGGAACAAGCGACTGCCATTTTCAA
>JAFQED010000040.1 GCA_017415765.1 Desulfovibrio sp.
AACAGGATCATGGATCAGCCCATGCGCGAAAACCTGTGCGCCCTGACCTTTGATGACGGCCCTTCCCGCTACACAGGACAACTGCTGGATATGCTGGCAGAATATGATATCCCGGCCACCTTTTTTGTGTTGGGCCGACAGGCTGAATACCATCCCGACCTTGTGCGGCGAATGTTGGACGAAGGGCACGAAGTTGGCAGCCATTCTTACTCACACCCCAACTTACGGCTGATCCCACAGCAGCACAAGGCCGAGGAACTGCGGCGCACGGACACCATCCTGCGGAAGCTGGGGGCAAACCCACGCCTGATGCGCCCCCCCTATGGAGCCTATGACCGCTATACGGTGCAGGTGGCCCAATCCCTGGGTATGTCGCTGGCACTCTGGTCTGTGGACAGTCGGGACTGGCGCGCCCTGCCAGTGGACTACTCCCGTCTGTACCACACTCGCGGCGCGGTCTATGAGCCGGGCCAGTTGCGCGGGGTTTTTCTTTTCCATGACATTTACAAGCGCACAGTGGATGACCTGCCACGCATTGTCAGCCACTTGCGGGCCGGTGGCTGTCAACGCTTTGTGACCATGAGCCAGTATCTGGAAAGTGACCTTGACCTGGAACCGGGCCTGATGATGACACGGCGCAGTCACCCCGGACAGACTGCGGCCCTGCCGCAGGAGGCAACATGGGAACAGACGCCCCCCATATCGGAAGTGGCCACCCACGCTGTAACGCCCTCCGGTACAGGGTACAGGGCATGGCCCGCAGGCTCCGGCCCGATGCCGCTGGCGCGCAGCAGTCGCCCGTGGGAGCGTCCCCTCGCGCCAACCCTCTACCGTTCGGGGCGACTTCCCGCTAAACAGCCAGGATAAGGACAAGCAGTCATCACAGCCAGCGCATCCCGGCTATCCTCTCTGGGTGCTTTAGAGCATTTTTGCGTGAAACAAAATACTCTAGAGCCGCTCAACCAACGACAGCAAGGACAGGATATGTCATACAGCATCAGGGAGATACAGCCACAGGACAACGCCCGTGTGGAAGAAGTCATCCGCACCTGCCTGATCGAATTTGGCGGCAACCATGCGGGTCTGGCCTGGAGCGACCCGGATTTGGGGCGTTTTTCTGAGGTCTATGCCCGTGAAGGGCGGCGGTACTGGGTCGTGTTGGACGAAAACGGCATCGTGGTGGGCGGCGCGGGCATTGGCGAGCTGCCCAATGCCCCCGGCGTGTGCGAACTGCAAAAAATGTACTGTTTGCCCAAGGTGCGCGGCACTGGCATGGCCCACAAGCTGATGGCTCTGGCAATGGACTATGCCACGGCCCACTATGACCGCTGCTATATCGAAACCCTCAGCAATATGCACGCGGCCAACAAATTTTATCAGGGCCATGGCTTTCGGCAGCTATCGGCCCCGCTGGTGGCAACAGAACACTATGCCTGTGATGTCTGGTATCTGAAGGAGCTGCGCCCCACCCCGCAGGACGCAGCTTCCTGCTAAAGTATTTTCTGATTGAACACGCTGTGTTCCCCACGTCTCCCATGAGTGGCAAACACACTGCCCGCAGCCCCTGCAAAGCAAGACTTGACAAGGCCGGGACGCGCCTCTACCTTTTACGCAACATCCAGGTTGCGGTAATCACCATGAACCGATTCAGCGCATCTTGTTTTGTACTTGCTTTTGTCTTTCTCGCCCTCCTGCGGGTTCTGCCCATGCTGTCCGCCCCTCTGGCTGCTGCATCCCCGGCTGTACCGTCTGCCCTGGCAACGGACGGTGATCCAGAAACGGATACGCTCAGTGCAGCTGCGGCACAGCCCGCAACGCCGTGGGTCAGTATGCCGGCCGGGGCCAGGCCAGCCTTTATGGGCATCCACGGTGGGACTATGCCCGTCAGTCTGATGGTTTCTGATGACGGCAGTGCCCTGTTGACCTTTGTGGGCCGCACGGGCAATGACTTTTTGGAGATCCTGCGAAGATCCGACCTGCCCGTGCCGAGTCTGCTCAATGCCACAGCCCGTGGGATGGCCGGAGACAAGGCAGAGAGTTCCCTTTTTGCCGGTTCTGGAACAGACAGTATGCCTGTGCTGGTATCGGGCGATCCCTTTGCTCCCCCTGCGGTGAACGCCCTCCAACCCTTTGGCCTTTCGGAAAAACCGCTTTCTATTGAAGGGGAAGTGCTGCGCCCCCTGCGCCTTTCACCGGAAAAACGCTTTCGTCTCTACTTTGAGCCGCAGCACCTGCAACCGCGCGCAGCCCGTCCGTAGCAGATCCTGCACGTCTGGCAAGCGGAACTTGTCGCTGAGAGGAGAAAAGCCATGCTGACCCATCTTTTACAGGCCATCGGGCATACCCCCATACTCCGACTCCGGCTTTCGGCCCATTTGCCCGGCACGGTCTGGCTCAAGCTGGAAAACCGTAACCCTGGCGGTTCCATCAAGGATAGAGTGGCCTTTCATCTGTTAGAAAGTGCCCTTTCTGCCGGTCGCCTGCAAAGCGGTGGGCTTGTGGTGGAGGCTACCAGCGGCAATATGGGCATTGGCCTTGCCCTTGTGGCGGCGGTCAAGGGACTGCGCTGCATCCTGACCATGCCCGAATCCATGAGTGTGGAGCGGCGCAACCTGCTGCGGGCACTGGGGGCCGAGGTGCGTCTGACACCGGCTGCCCAGGGAATGAGCGGAGCCGTGGCTGAAGCCCGGCGTGTGGCCGAGGCTGAAAACGGATATATCCCCGGTCAGTTCAGCAATCCGCTGGCAGTGGAGGCGCACTACCTTTACACCGGGCCGGAAATCATGGGCGACTGCAATGGCAGGATGGACGTACTGGTGGCCGGGGTTGGCTCTGGCTCGTCCATCAGCGGGGTAGGGCGTTATCTTAAGGAAGAGATACCAGGTTTTCAGGTCGTGGCTGTAGAACCGGCTGCCTCGCCAGTGCTGTCAGGCGGGCAGGCCGGGCCGCACCCCATCCAGGGCATTGGTGCGGGTTTTGTGCCGGAAATCCTGGATCGCTCGTTGCTGGATTCCGTCATGCAGGTGGATGGAGACGAGGCTATGGATATGGCCCGGCAGGTCATGCGGGTAGAAGGAGCCTGTGTGGGTATCTCCAGCGGGGCCAATGTGCTGGCCGCACTGCGGCTGGCTGCCCGGCCAGAGATGCAGGGCAGGCATATCGTAACCTTTGCCTGTGATACGGGCGAACGCTATATGTCAACCCCGCTTTTTGGCAGTGCCAGCCAGGCAGGTGCGTGATCGTGGGCAGACGGGGCAGACATGTGCTGCGCGTCAGTGCTTTTGTCCCAGCTTGTGCCCCACCTGCCGACACAGTCCCATCAGGGCATCATATTCATGCCTTCTCAGTGCAGCGCGGGAAAAAAGGCGTTGCCACGGCAACATGAAATAGTCAGGATTGGCACCGTGCAGCCAGTCCAGCGTAAGCAGCATTTCCTTGAAGGAGGCCAGCAGACGTTCCTGCTCTGCTGCCGTTATCACACGTGCACCAGTTTCTGCCTGTATGCCATCGCGGGATACAGCCCTCACACGGCGCACGGCTCCGGCACATTCATAGAGCAGCACCAGCACGGCTTGTGCCACATTGAGGGAACTGGCTTCCCCATCTGTGGGGATAGTCACCAGCCGTTGACAATGTGTGATGTCCTCATTGCACAGCCCCTTGTCTTCCGGGCCAAAAACCAGGGACACCTGTTCATTGCGGCTGAGTGCCTGCGCCACCTCGGCTGCGGCCTGGGCTGGTGAAAGCAAGGCTTTGCGCCAGCCGCCCGTACGCGCACTTGTACCGAGCACGAGAGAGCTTTCTGCCACGGCTGTTGCAATGTCAGGCGCAAGGTGGATCCCCTCAAGTACCCGCTGCCCCTTAGAAGTGGCCAGTGGCATGGCCCTGGCCTTATCCCATCGCTCCGGCGCGACCAGACACAGGGATGGGCAGCCCATATTGGCACAGGCTCGGGCCGTCATACCGATGTTTTCCGGGAAACGCGTTCCTGAAAGCACCACTTGCAGATTTGCCAGCAGCATGGTTCAACATCCCAGCGCAAGCAGGTGACATGCCATCTGTCCTATCTTTTCTGGAACAGCTGTCGGGTCGATCCCACCAGGGTGAGGCCAAATATAACGGGCCGTGAGGGCTATCATGCCACCCCCGGCCCCACATTTGCATACTGTCCCCAAAAACCGTCCCAGCATGGCCCCCATGGCGGCATTCAGAGCCTCTCCCAGTGGACGTCCCCTGAGCAGCTCCATGCACAGGCAGCCCAGCCACGCCCCTGCCAGCGCACCAAGAAGCGCACCAAGCCCAAAAAAGAGCGGTGCCAGCAGGATGGCCCCGGCAATGGCCCCAAGCATCCCGGCAAACGTCCCTGCGGAACTGGAGCCATATCGTTTTGCCTTCACGATCTGAAGGGCAAATTCCAGTATCTCCCCCAATACTGCAAGTCCCAGCAGCATCAGCCAGAATGTCAGGCCCATCTGTTCCGTAGCCGGATGCACGGCCTTCCAGATGGCAACCAGGGCCACCACGATCCAGTTGGCTGGCAAGCCAAAGATATTGAGCAGGAGGACAAAACCCAGCAGCGTAAGAAAGCCAGCGGCCAGAAGGGATGCAAGGGAAAAGGGCAGCACTTCCATGGAATAACCTACTTTTTGGCCCGTAAGTCCCGGACGCGCACAGCTTTACCCTCGCTGCGCTCCAGGCTGTTGCTCTGTACAAGTTCAACCTTGGGTGTGATGAGTATTTCATCGCGCAGTCGCTGGGCAATGGCTTTTTGCAGGCCCTGCAGGACGCGCATGTCTTCCACAAAGAACTCATCCCGGATCTCTACCTGCACACGCATAAGATCGCCGATGCCATCGTTTTCCAGCAGGATGAGATAGCTTTGCCCAACTTCGGCAAAGGTCATGATGACCTGTTCTATCTGCATGGGATAGATATTGACACCTTTGACGATAAACATATCGTCAGCCCGCCCCACGATACGATCCATACGGCGGTGATGTCGGCCACAGGCACACTGCCCGGGCAAAAAGCGGGTCAGATCGCGTGTACGGTAGCGCAAGATGGGCATGCCCTGGCGACAGAGACAGGTCATGACCAGCTCTCCCACTGTTCCATCGGGTACGGGTTGCCCGGTTTCTGGATCGACAATTTCTGCAATATAGGCATCTTCCCAAATGTGCAGGCCATCCTGAGCCAGACACTCAAAGGCTACACCAGGGCCGTTCATCTCGGAAAGACCATACGAGTTGTAGGCTTTCATTGCAAAAAGGGATTCTATGCGCTGGCGAAATTCCTCGGTATAGGGCTCGGCCCCTACAAGAGCGATACGCAGGGGGAAGTCCCGTGGGTCTTCACCCATCTTGCGCAAATGTTCCCCCAGAATCAGAGCGTAGGACGGAAGGATATGGGCAACGCTCGTCCTGAAATCCTTGGCCAGCTTTATCTGGCGGCGGGAATTGCCCGCTCCGGCCGGGATGGTCAGGCAACCAAGCCGCTCAGCCCCGTAATGGATGCCCAACCCCCCTGTAAACAAGCCATAGCCTGACATATTCTGAAAAACATCGTCACGCCGTACGCCTACCATATACATACAGCGTGCCATCAAATCAGCCCAGGCATTAATGTCATTTTGGGTATGGCAGATGGCCACTGGCGAACCGGTAGTACCGCTGGAGCAGTGCATACGAACTATTTCCGATGTCGGTACACACAACATCCCGGTAGGATACTGATCACGCAGATCCTGCTTGGTAGTGAACGGTATCCGGCGCAAGTCATCCAAAGACTGGATCCCCTCTGGCCCGATACCGGCTGCATCCAGCCTCTCCCGGTAAAAGTTGCACTTGCGGGCATGGGCCACGGTTGACTTGAGGCGGACAAGCTGGGTTTGTTCCAGTTGGTCACGTCCCCACCCCTCGGCTGTATCAAAAAAATCCATTATTCCTCTCCTCTTCCTGTCTGCCAGCCAGGCTCATTCTGCTGCCTGTGCGTGTGCCCAGCCCCACAGCAAACCAAAGCATCCTGCCAGCATCATGTCACCGTGCGGGGCAAGCATGACACCATGCCCCCGCAACAGCGCACGCCGTGGCCCCAGAATATAGGTAGGGGCATAACTGCCAGCCTCTTCGCAGCAGGGGCCAAAGGCCGTTCCGTGTCCGCCACTGGCTTGTACTTCTTCACTAGGAAGCCACGAAAGCCGAAATTGCTCAAGATCCCGCAAGAGATCCGAGACTTCACGCATCCCTGTATGATGCTCATAAAGGCCGCGTACTTTTCCCTGATACACCAGAGCGGCAACAGTATGGCTGTTACCCGCATTGATGACAGTGATGCCCTCGTGAAAACTGCGTGCCAGCACATCAGGTTCACACAGGGCGGCAAGCAGGGCACATGTCCCTGTATCGGCAACCGGGCCGCCTGTTTTTTGCTGCAAGGCAACGAGCCGTGTCAACTGCGCTGGTGGGTCGGCATAGATCCAATGTGTCGGACTTGCGGAGGCTGTGAGGAGTTCTCGCCAAAACAGCATCCTGCCCTGCCGGTTGCCATCAGGGTGCAGGCCATGATCCTGTGCCCCGGCAATAACCAGATGGGGCAGCGGCAAGCCAGTCTGGCGTAAGATCCCTGCCCAAAATTCCGGGGCATAATCAGCCAATGCCACCGGGATACAGCCCGCAGGGCATTGCCGCGCAAACCCTATTCCCATATTTTGCACGACAGTTTTGTTGTCGTGGATGGCATAGGCAGCTTCTTCCGTAGTCCATACCGCAAGCCCGGCGGCCAGGTGTTCCTTGAGGGCCTGGCTGAATCCCCCACCCATATTGCTGCCATACAGCCACAGATCCTTCCTGAGCAGGGTCAGTTCGCGGATACGCTGTGCCACGAGTCTTGCGGGTGACGGCAGGACAAATCGTGGCCAGTTTTCACATTCAAAACCTGGCCGTGCCAGCAGGGCGTCTTGAGTGCCACTGCCAATGTCAAGGCACAGCACCGGGCCGGTTTCATGCAAAAATTTTTGTACGGTGTCGTACATCCTTATTCTCCGTTTACAGATGACAGCACTCAGTCAACTGGAAAGATGCAACCGTATTCCAGTAAACGGGCAGCCAGCAGTGTGACTGGTAAGCCCACTACAGTACTCCATGAACCTTCCAGCCTTTCCACCAGGAAGGCCCCCTGTCCCTGGATGGCGTAAGCACCTGCCTTGTCTGCCGGTTCACCGGTAGCGGCATAGGCCGTGAGCAGGGGCAGCGGCCACGGGTGAAAAAAGACACGGCTGGTGTCACTGAAGATCTCCTCTGTATGGCGGCTGGTGGACTGTGGCAGGAGCAGGCAAACTGCAGTGATGACTTCATGCCCACGTCCCGCCAGGCGTTGGAGCATGGCAATGGCATCTGCCGTATCACGCGGTTTGCCGAGGATGCTCTCCCCAAGGGCCACTACAGTATCGGCAGCAACTATCAGGCTGCGACAGCGGGTTTCCGGCTCCAGGCTGCTCAGGGTGGCATGAGCCTTGGCTTGTGCTGCGCGTCCAGCATAGGCTACGGGGGGCTCTCCGGGTAAGGGGTCAGGTTCAGCCCCACCGGGACGGGCAATGACAAAGGGGAGACCCCATTCCTCAAGGAAGCTCCGTCGCCGGGGAGAGGCCGAAGCCAGCACGAGAGACAGCCCATCGGCAAGACGGAAAAGTGGGCGAAAGTTTGGGGGATCCGGCTGAAGCAGGATCTTGCCCTGCGCTGGACTGACAGGAAGGGACTCTATGGCTGCCCGGCCAGAAGGAGAGGGCATATCTCTGCCCGCCGTCTTGATATTCGTACGCATGGGTGTCAGGCTCTTGCCGCGCTGTGGCTCAGGATTTGCTGTCCTGTCATGTCCAGTACGCGGAAGGTACCATCTTCATACAGGGCATAGCTGCGCGGGTAGCCCTGCTTAGGCAGGGAAAGCGAGCCGGGATTCCAAAAGTGCAGTCCCCCGCAGCTCTCCCCGCGTGGGACATGGGTATGCCCGCGCAGGATGACCGTCCCCACCGAAAACTGGGGGACAGGTGGGAGTTCCGGCAGACGGTGTCCGTGGCAGACGTAGATGTGCAGGCCGTCGGCCTCGATCCACGCACTGTCCGTCATGGTAAAGGGCAGATGGGTCACATCCACCTCGGCATCACAGTTGCCGCGCACGGCTGTTATGGGGCAGGGAAGGGCCATGAGTTCGGCCATCTCGCGCAGGACAGCGGGTGTATCGTAGCCCAGTGGCAGAGGATTGCGCGGGCCGTGATACACCAGGTCTCCCAGTAAAACGATCCTGTCTGGCTGCCAGTCTCGCCCCTTCTGGATGAGAAAGCGCAAGCTTTCAAGGGAACCGTGCATATCCGAGGCTATCAGCAGACGCATCAGCGGCGTCCCCCATCCCAGTCTTCACGTGAGATGGCCTCTTCGACCAGCATGACCGGGATGTCATCCCGTACCGGATACACCACGGCACAGGTCGGGCAAAAAAAGCCCTCAGCCGCAGCCGTAGAGGGCAGGGCCTCCAGCCCACCCAGACAGCGGGGGCAAGCCAGTATTTGCAAAAGTTCTTCGGTTTGCATGTTCTTATCCTTGTGTCTTGCGGCAGCTTAATGATCCATGCAAGAGCATAGCCGGAAGTCCCCCACGTCTCAAGGGCCGTGGGCTTGCATTTTTTTCTTTCTCCCGTAGGCTTGGGGGATGAACATGATACAATACATTGATTTACACACACACAGTACGGCCTCAGATGGTACCGACAGCCCTGTGGAGTTGGTGCGCCATGCGCGGGAAGCAGGCCTTGCGGCCATTGCCGTGACCGACCATGATACGTTGGGGGGATTGGCACCAGCGTGCGAAGCAGCCCAGGGGGATGCTATCCGCGTCATCCGTGGATGTGAGCTTTCTGCCCGTACGCCTCAGGGGGAGTTGCATATCCTGGGCCTTTGGCTGCCAGAAGACGCCCCCGGACTGGAAGCCCAGCTTGCAGCATTGCGGCGTAAACGCGGCGAGCGCAATGCCGGTATGGTGCGAAAGCTGCAAGAACTTGGTTTTGACATCAATATGGAAGAAGTCAGTGCGTTGGCAAAGGGAAGCGTGGGGCGTCCACACATCGCACGGGTCATGGTACACAAGGGTTTTGTGGGGGATGAGCGGGAAGCCTTCCAACGATACCTCGGTACGGGGGGCAAAGCATGGCTGCCCAAGGAGGTGCTTTCACCGGAAAGGGCCGTTGGTCTGCTGGCTGGGCTGGGGGCCACGGTCTCACTCGCGCACCCCTTTATCCATGGCTATCCCGTATCCTGGCTGGAAGGTGCAGTACGTGACCTTATCCCCCACGGGCTTGACGCCATTGAAGTTTGGCACAGTGAACACGATCCTGCCCAGACACGCCTCGCACTGGAATGGGCTAAACGGTATGATCTTGGCATGACTGGTGGTTCAGACTACCACGGTAGCAATAAGCCCGGGATCAGTCTGGGGAAGGGGCGAGGCGGCCTGCGCATACCACTGGATGTACTGGAAAAACTGGAAGCACGACGCCGTGCACAGGGCAGGCCGTGCTGAACCGGCATGGCAGTTACAGGAGGCTGCTGTATCGGTGCAGCCTGTGGGTGATGGCTTTGGGCATAAGCCTTGTCATAACTGGTGCAGGAACCTGCTGTGGTGCGTCTTCCGGGCAGTCTGCTCCCTCGGCTCTCGCAGAACCAAGCCTGGAGCGTATGCTGGGGGCCATGTTGATGCTGGGTTTTCGTGGTACGCAACTGGCTCAGGATGATCCGTTTTTGCAGGAGATACGTGCGGGCAGGGTAGGGCATGTGATCCTTTTTGACCGAGACCAGACGAACAGGGGGATCCGCAATATAGAGTCACCGGAACAGGTCCGTCAGTTGACGACTGACGTGCGTGCAGCTGCGCCGGGCCCCATGCTCATAGCCGTGGATCAGGAAGGGGGGCAGGTACGTCGTCTCAAGCCGGAGCAGGGCTTTATGGATCTGCCTTCCGCTCAACGCATGGGACAGGAAAGCGTCCATGCAAGCCGTGTGCAGGGGCAGGACCTGGGGAGGGAGCTGGCTGGCCTTGGCATCAACCTGAATCTGGCCCCGGTGGCCGATGTCAATGTGGATCCATTCAGCCCAAGTATCGGTCAGTTGGGGCGCAGCTTCAGCACGGATCCACAGCAGGTGGCCCGGCATGTCATTGCCTTTGGGCAGGGGCTGGCGGAGTCTGGAGTTATCCCAACGCTCAAGCATTTTCCCGGACATGGCAGTGCCCGTGCAGATTCGCATCTGGGTATTGCAGATATTAGCCTCAGCTGGGATGGTGGCAGTGAACTTTTACCCTATGCCGAAGCCTTTGCTGCCAACTGGCCAGGTATGGTCATGCTGGGGCATCTCTACCACGCAAGACTGGATCCCCAACATCCGGCTACACTTTCTCGCATGGTTGTCAGCGGTCTGTTGCGACAGGGCTTGGGCTGGCAGGGCGTGATCATCAGTGACGACCTCCAGATGAAGGCCATCAGTGAGCACTACGGCCTTGAGGAGGCCATATTGCTGGCAGTGGAGGCCGGTGTGGATATTTTGCTGTTTGGCAACAATCTGGAATGGGATGCCGATTTACCGCGTAAGGCATATGCCACCTTGCGTGGACTGGTGGACTCAGGCCGTATCAGCCCGGCACGTATCCGTCAGTCTTGGGAGCGTATAGCTCTCTTGTTGGGGAGCTACCCGCAGTGGCACTCTCATGCAAGACCGTGAGCTGAGGGATCATGGATAGGAGAGCGACTGCCATTTTCAATGGCGTTTCGCTCTAAAAACCAAGTCCCACAAGGCTTTTTAGACTTTGTGGGACTTCCTGATTTTTTAGTTTGGTGGAGGCGGGGGGAATCGAACCCCCGTCCGCGAACATTCCACGCGAAGCATCTACAGGCTTAGTCCGGGTTTATATCTTGCCATGCTGCTAGCCCCCGAACA
>JAFQED010000041.1 GCA_017415765.1 Desulfovibrio sp.
AGAAGAGGGTACACCCGATCCCATTCCGAACTCGGAAGTTAAGCTCTTCCTCGCCGATGATACTGCATAACGTCATGTGGGAAAGTAGGCCGCTGCCAAATTGTTCAAAGCCCCTTGCTGCTCTCATGCGCGAGGGGCTTTGCTGTCTTTGATAGTCAGAAAGCCTCCGTTCCCGTGGAATCCGAACACCGTGCGCACGGCTTGCGAAACAGTCCCGCTTGTGGCATCATATTGTTTTGCTTCGCATAACTTTTGTGACACAGGTACAGCCCATGTCTCTTTCCATGCCTGACGCCCTGCACTCGTCCACGGCCACAGACGAGCCCCACATCTCCGTGCATGAGCCGGAAAACGCCCTGCCTCGCGTCTGCCTTGCTGACCTGCCGGAAAGCATCCGCGCAGCCTGTGCTCGCGCTGGCTGGCAAAATCTGATGCCGGTACAGTCCCTGGCTCTGCCCTATCTGCTGGCCAGAAGGGACATCATGGTGCAGTCGCGCACGGGCAGTGGTAAAACAGGCTGTTACCTTCTGCCCATGCTGCCCAAGCTGGATCCGCAGCTCAAGGCCCCGCAATCCCTTGTGCTGGCCCCCACACGGGAACTGGCCGTGCAGGTGGAGCGGGAGGCAAATACCATCTTTGCCGATACGGGGATCAGACCCGTAGCCTTGTATGGTGGTGTGGGCTATGGCAAGCAGATGGAGGCGTTGCGGGCCGGTGCCCAGTTGGTAGTAGGCACGCCCGGCCGTGTGCTGGATCACCTGCTGCGCCACACGCTGGATCTGAACACACTGCGCGTCCTGGTTTTTGACGAGGCCGATCGCATGCTCTCCATCGGCTTTTACCCGGACATGAAGGAAGTGCAACGCTATCTGCCTCGGCGGCCCATCCATACCTGCCTTTTTTCGGCCACCTATCCGCCCCATGTGCTCAAGCTGGCTGCGGAATTCATGGCAGAGCCAAGTCTGCTCTCGCTCTCGCACAAAGAAGTCCATGTGGCCGAAGTACAGCACCTCTTTTGCGAAGTGCGCCCCATGGACAAGGACAGGGCACTGGTACGTCTGCTGGAAACAGAAAACCCGGCCTCAGGCATCATTTTTTGCAATACCAAGGCGAATGTCCATTACCTGACCGGGGTGTTGCAGGGCTTTGGCTACAGTGCGGACGAGCTTTCGGCAGACCTTTCCCAAAGTCGGCGCGAGAACGTACTGGACAGGATACGGCAGGGCAAGCTGCAATATCTGGTAGCCACGGATGTGGCGGCACGGGGCATTGACATCCCGGAGCTGTCCCACGTCTTTTTGTATGAACCGCCGGAAGACCACGAAAGTTACATCCACCGTGCCGGACGTACCGGGCGCGCCGGAGCTGCGGGTACTGTCATTTCACTGGTGGACGTCATACAGCGTATGGAGCTGGAACGCATTGCCCGGCATTACAAAATTGCCCTGCAGGAGCTGCCCGTCCCTGATGATGCAGATGTGGCACGGGGGGCAGGGGCACGGCTGACCACCATCCTTGAAGGGCGATTCCGCAGACTGACCGGCCTGGAACGTCTGCGCGTTGCCCGTTATACAGAGCTGGCGCGCGAACTGGCCAGGCAGGATGACGACGGAGAGGGCATCCAGCTTTTGGCCATGTTGCTGGACGCCTGTCACCAGCAAAGTCTGCACGAGCAATTCTTGCCTGTGGGGCAGCCCTCCGGGCAACAGGGCCAGAGCCGGAAATCAGGGCGGACACAGGAACGGTCGGGCAATAAAAAACGCTCCCGCAGTGGTCGGCATTCTGCCAGGGCGGTAACAGCAACGGGTAAGGCCGGCACATCAGAAATGGATGCGACTGCCGTACAACAAGTGTCCGATACCGAAACTCCTGCCGACAGCCCCGAAAATACCGCTAAGCCTAAACGGCGCAGACGGCGGCGTAAACCCGCAGCAGGGACGGAAGAACAGGCATGAGCAGGCAGCAACTGGCAGAAGTCCTGACAGACTCCCTGCCTGAAGAAAGCCCCGAAGTGCTGGTACAGGCAAATTTTACAGCCCTGCTGGAAGGGCTGGATTTTGCCGCCGAGCTGGAAATTCTGGGCATCGGCCGTATGCAGTTCATGCGGCGGCGGCAAATGCTGGTGGAGCTGCGCGGCCTGTGTATGGGGCTGTGGCGGCTGGCCCTGGCGTCCTCCTTTCCGCATAATGCCGACCAGATATTTGCCAGTTTTTTACGCGCCTATGCCGACAGGTTCCCCGGCAAGTCCAGTACCCAGATACTGGAACGCGCCAGCCAGTACTGGGGTATGCTTCAGGCCAAGGGAGACCGCGACTTCAGCGATGTGGCCCGGCATCTCTGTTCCTTTGCCCCACAAGAGGAAAAGGACGCCCGTGCCCGTGCCCTGCGCCTTGCCCTGCTTATCCGCAATACCTACAAAATGATTTTTGACCGGCTCATCTGAACCTTGCCCGCCATGCAGATTTCCCACAGTGTTGAAGAACTGGCTCTTGCCCTTGCCCACGCCGGGGCTGCATCCAACGGAACCGGTATCACCATCGGCAACTTTGATGGCGTACACCTTGGGCATCAGGCTCTTATCCAGCACACACGCGACATCTGCCAGCAAAAGAACCTGACCTGTGTGCTGCTTACCTTTTGGCCGCATCCACGGGTAGTGGTGACCCCGCACAAGCCCCATGCCCCGCTGAACACGCGTGAGGAACGTCTGCGCCTACTGGGTACGCTGGGTATCCCCCATGTGCTGGAACTGCCCTTTGACCGGGATTTGGCTGCCCTCAGCCCCACGGATTTTGTGGAACACTGTCTCATGCCCCTGCGTATGCGCCATCTGGCCATAGGCTATGACTTTTCACTGGGGCGTGGGCGCAGTGGCCATGTGGATGTCCTGCGCGAAATTGGCAGCAGCCACGGCTTCAGCGTGACGCAACTGCCACCGGTCATTGCAGAAGGGGCCATTGTCAGCTCTACCCGTCTGCGGGATTACATAGCCCGTGGAGATGTATGGGGTGCGGCCCACCTGCTTGGCCGCTGGCATGGTTTTGCTGGTTCAGTGATCCATGGCGACGGGCGCGGCACGGGCCTGGGTTTTCCCACGGCCAACCTGTTGCCGCCGGACAGTCTGCTTCCGTGCGAAGGGGTGTATGCCAGCCTGCTGGAAGCGGACGGCCAACGCCACTTTGCCGTGAGCAATGTCGGGCGCAAACCCACCTTTGGTGGCAGCCCCCTTGGTGTGGAGAGTTTTCTGCCCGATGTCGATGCTATCGATCTCTATGGGCAGCAGGTGCGGCTGGAGTTTGTTGCCCGGTTGCGGGGAGAGCAGCGTTTCGCCTCGGTAGAAGCATTGCGTGCCCAGATCGCCCAGGATGTGGCCGAAGCCAGAAAGATCATCAGCTCTGCTGTTGCTGATCTGTCCTGAAAAACCTTAGAGCGAAATGCCATTGAAAATGGCATCGCTCTGGCGGACGCAAAGCGGACGCCCGCGCCGTAAGCAAGCGGAAAAACCGCGTTTTTTCCGCGCTTGTCCCGCTCTGCGGGGAAGCGTAGGCAGCGTATGGATTGAAACACGGAGTGTTTCAATCAGAAAATGCTATAACAAGTACCAGCTAGCGCAACCTGAAATCAAACGGCAGCAAAACAAGGGTTGGCACGGCACGTCCCCCTTTCCTGCCGGGGCTAAAGCGCAGCTTGCGGGCCGCTTCCAAGGCGGCAGCTTCAAAGGTGCCGGGCGGCGTTGCACTGTGTACGCTGCATTGTGTGGGCATCCCCCTGCTGTCCACGATCAGACGTACCACGACGCGGCCTTCGATCTTCTTTTTTTTCGCCTCTGCCGGATATTCCGGCCGCACTCGCCTGAGCAGCGCAGGAGCATGATCCAGATTGCCGGGCGTGTATGCACCATCCTGCCCTGATGCGTTGCCGGTGGAGCTACTACCATCACCCGGCGTTGTCGCGTGAGTATTTTGGGGGGCGGAGCCACTGCCAGTGGGCTTATTGCCGGCTTTGGAGGTCGTGGCAACCTTGGGGGCCGCAGTGGCAGCAGATTTCTGCTCCCGTGAAGGTTTGCGCTTGCTGACTGGGGTATGTGCCGTGCGCTGCTGAACCGGTCGCGCTGTCGGTTCTGGCTTGCGCAGCGTGTGCGATCCTACCTGCTGGGGGACGGGGGGCAAGGCGTTCTGCCGATTTTGCTGTACAGGGCTTTGGGTTGCGGCAGCCTCTGCCCCTCCGCCGGAAAAGCCCACAAGCGTGATCTCACAGGCAGGATCGCCGACTTCCTGTAATTGTGCATCACTATCTCCAAGGCAGAGGGCCAGCAAACAGCAATGCAGGGCGCACGCAAGCAGCAGACCGCGCCAGGGGGGCAGGGCTGCGATGGGGATGGGCCTTGCCAGTTGCAGGCCTTCGGACTGTTGGTCTGAACAAGGCAGTGGGGTTTCATGCCCTTTCCAGAGAGGGGGCAGCATGGTGCCGGCAGCTTTCATCTTGTCCTGTCGCGTTTTTTGGGAGAAAACAGCATGGCTGTAATCAAGCCCATTACGGCAACAAACACAATGGACGCGCCCGGCGGTACGGAAAAATGAAAGGACAGCCACAAGCCGCAGGCAGACGCCATTGCCCCCAGCACCGCTGACATCCAGAACATGTACCGCAGACTGTACGTCAGTTGCAGAGATGTGGCAGCCGGGGTCACGATGAGGGAGAAGATGAGAAAGCCCCCGATAGCCTTGAGCGAAGCCACCACCACCAGCCCCATAAGGATAAGACAGGTGTAATAGATAGCGCGGACAGGTATGCCAGAAGCAAGCGCAGACTGCTTTTGCCCGATGATGGCCTGGATCTCCTTGTAAAACAGGAAAATGAAGGAAAAAAGCAGCACGGCTGTCCCGGCCATGAGGTACAGATCCGCACGGGTAACAGTCAGCAGGCTGCCCCAGATAAGGTTGAGCCCATCCACTCGCGCACCGGGCAACAGCCCCAGTGCCAGCATGGCCAGGCTCATCACCACGGAAAAAATGACCCCCATAGCCGTATCCAGGCTGAAGCCCGGCCGCTCCGCCAATGGCCCCACGGCAGCGGCAGCCCCCAGGCTGGCGGCCACACCCCCCACCAGCGGAGGCCAGCCCAGGACAAGGGCGGCGAGAGTCCCGGCAAAGGCCGCGTGAGAAATACACATCCCCACAAGGCTCATGCGCCACAATACGACAAAAACCCCCATCACGCCGCAGACACTGCCGCCCAGCAGTGCCATAAGCAGTCCCCGCTGCAAAAATTCGTATTGCAGAAAACCGTCCATGTGCGACCTTTGGGGATCGAACTGCCTTCAAAAAAGGGCAGCCTTGCGCCCGTTATGCTCTGCCACCACAATGGGCACCTGATACAGGGCTTCCAGCAAGTCCGGCTGCATGGCAGCTTCGGCCTTGCCCTGCCAGAGCATCGTGCCATCGCGCAGCATGGCCACCTTTTCTGCCAGATGGAAAACCGCGTTCAGGTCGTGCGTCACCATCAGGACTGTCAGCTTGCGCTCATGGCGCAGGGCGGCAATGGAGTCCAGTATATCACGTTGTGCCTGCCAGTCCAGTGCGGCAGTGGGTTCATCCAGCAGAAGCAGTTCCGGTTCCTGCGCCAGCGCACGGGCCAGAGCCACCCGCTGCCGCTGTCCGCCGGAAAGCTGCCCCAGGGGCTGCCCTGCCATATCCGCCAGCCCTACTGTTGCCAGTGCGTCCAGGGCCAGACGGTGCTCACGCTTGCCCGGTCTGCGAAAGAGGCCAAGGCGGGCATACGTTCCCCCCAAAACGGACTCATAGACCGAAAGGGGCATCCTGGGGTCAATGTCCATCACCTGAAAAACGTGGGCGATCTTCAGGCGTATTTGCCGGACGTTGCGGGCCGTGACAGCCTGCCCCGCATATGCCACCCGCCCCCCCCGAAAGGGGGTCAGGCCATTGAACAGCCCCAGCAGGGTGGACTTGCCCGCGCCATTGGGGCCGATGAGCGACCAGAACTCCCCCTGCCGGATGCTCAGGCTCACATCGTGCAGGATGCAGTGCTGCCCGCAGCAAACCTGTACATCCTGCAATTCTGCCAGCACGGGCGCATCAAAGTCGGGTGAGTGTTTGGATATTGGCATGGAGCAGACTGAAATAATCCGGCACGCCCAGGCCGGCATCAGGAAAATTGGACAAGACCAGATGCGGTACTTGCAGTTCCAGTGCCAGCGGCAGCCCGGCCTCGGCACCACTTTGCCGATTGTCTATGACACCGCAAACTTGCTTACCCTGCACGGATCGTAACAGACGGGCCAGTTCTCCGGCAGTGGCGTCTTCTGCCCGGCCATAGGTTTGCAGCACATCCAGCCCGGCCCAGGCCAGGAACTCTGCCTGCATACTTGCCGCCAGCACAGCCTTGCCACGCAGGGGCGCAAGCAGGGGCTCACATCGTGCAGCGAGCTTGTCCACCTGCGCGATACGCTCTTGCAGACGTGCTGCAAATGTGCGTCCCTCCTGTGGGGCAACCCTAATCAAAGCCTCTGCCACACGGCGTGAGGCTTCTTTTTGATTGTCCGGGATAAGCCAACTGCCGCGCACAGAGACATACAAGACCTGCAAATGCGTGTTGCCTACTGCCTCCAGCATGGTCCTGACCTGTGGCATATCCCGCTGAAAGGCATGGAGCAGCAGGATATCGGCCTCTGCGGCAAACACAAAATCGCTGGTCTTGACATTTTCATGCCCCGGACAGCTGGCCCCCTGCACCAGCGTGAGGATCTCTGCCCTGTTGCCGCTGAGGTCGCGTACGATGTCCTCGATGAGCGAGGAACCGGCAACGATCTTCAGGGGCTTTTCCGCAGCGGCATTGCCGCTCCATGCCACGGCCAGCAGCAGAACGATACACAGAAAAACAGGTCTGAAACGCATGGCTACCCTGCCTTGCAGGCACAAAAGTAAAAATGCTCTGCGCTTTCATCACAATCCATCTGAGCAAAGCCAGCCTGGGTAAAAATACTTTTCATGCCGTTGGGGCAGGGCATGTGATCCCCGCAAACGGCGGCATGGCGGTCGTGCATGGCATTGAGGCGTTCGCGTCCGTCAATGTGCAGGACATAGGCCCGACCACCGGGCTTGAGCACACGGTAAAACTCCCGTGCAGCGGCTTGCTTGTCGTGGATATGCGGAAAGGCTGAAAAGCAGATAAGCACGTCCACATAGTTGTCCAGTAAGGGGATGGATTCGGCCCGTGCCAGCAGCGGCCAGACAAAGGGATAACGCTGCGCCGCCCCGGCCAGCATGGCCGGGGAGAAATCCAGTGCCGCCAGACGGCCTGTTTC
>JAFQED010000042.1 GCA_017415765.1 Desulfovibrio sp.
GGGACTGAGCAGCAGGATGCGCCCCGGCTGTTCTATGGAACGCAGGGCTGCTGCCACGGGTTCCCCCTGCATGACCATGCCCGGCCCGCCGCCATAGGGGCGGTCATCCACATGGCGATGCTTGTTCTGGCTGAAGCTGCGTGGGTCGTGGAAGCTGAAGCTCACCAGCCCCTGTTCACGGGCACGGCCCATCAGGGCCGTTTGCAGGGGCGAATCAAAAAATTCTGGGAAGAGGCTTACAAGGTGAAAGCGCATGGGCGGCAGAGTGCCGCAAAACGCTGCTTCTGGCAAGGTTTGTGACATGGGCAGTAAATGGCATCGGTGATTGGAGATGACCGTGTCCTGTTTTATGCCTCTGCGTTTAACCTTGGGAGGCAGAGCCAGTGCAGGACTGGCCGGGACAAACTTCCCCCCTCCCACGCAAGGCACAGCCAGTGTCCGGGGCAGGGGATGAGCTGCCATGCCAGTTTCTGCCGGTCTGCTGTAATATGGCCGCAGCGTGGGGAAAGGGGGCCGGTTTCCAGCAGGGCCGGGTCTGTGGCAAGGCCCATACCGATGGCCTTGAGAGCAGCCTCCTTGATGACCCAGCGGGCCAGTGCGCTGCGTGGAGAGAGCCGGGCCTGCTCCTGTGGCGTGAAGGCACGCAGGGCCGGGGGATGTTCTGTGACAGCTTCGGCGTCCAGCCCAAGCAGGGCACGGGGGCGATCCCCCCGCCGCAGGGCACAGAAAGCGGCCTGACCACTGTGGCTGAAGTTCACCAGCCAGCCCGGCATTACAGGGCGACCACGGGTATCGCTGCCCAGAGGTGCAACACTATCCCCAAGCCCACGCAGGGCGTGCAGCAACAAGAGACGAGCCAGCAAACGCGAGGCAAGGGCCGTCAGCCCCGACCCGGACAGCGAAAATTTTTTCAGGTATCCCCGCTGGCTGTCTGCAAGGCAGGGGCTGAGATGTGCCGCCCAACACTGGCAAAGGGGGAGCAGGTCGGCATCAGGCAGACGGGGCAGCGGAGCGGCCAGGATCAGCATATTTTTTTCTACCCGTTAAGCGGCCGCGTGTAAACTTGTTAATTCCCCGGCAGGGGTGTACAAGGGGCCAGCCATTGAGCTGGAGGAGCCATGCAGGAACACCATAAGGAATATCTGAACCGTATCTTGTTGAGCAGGGTCTATGATGTGGCGGTGGAAACCCCGCTGGATGAGGCCCACAGCTTGTCGCGCCGTCTGGGCAACCGTATTTTGCTCAAGCGGGAGGATCTGCAACCGGTATTTTCGTTCAAGTTGCGTGGGGCTTACAACAAGATGGCCCGCCTCTCGCCCGATGAGCTGCGCCGTGGTGTCATTGCAGCCTCGGCTGGCAATCATGCCCAGGGGGTGGCCCTTTCGGCCCGCAAGCTGGGCTGTGAGGCCACCATCGTCATGCCCGTGACCACACCCGCCATCAAAATCTCTGCCGTGCGTCGTCTTGGGGGGCAGGTGGTGCTGTGGGGCGAATCCTTCAGTGATGCGTGGCTGCATACGCAGGAGCTCATCCGGCAAAGCGGGGCTGTGTTCATCCCCCCCTTTGATGACCCGGATGTCATAGCCGGGCAGGGGACTCTTGGCATGGAGATATTGCGCCAGCACCCCGATGCCATCCATGCCGTGTTCGTACCCATTGGCGGTGGTGGGCTGGCTGCTGGAGTGGCGGCCTATATCAAGAACCTGCGGCCGGAGATCCGCGTCATCGGCGTGGAGCCGGTGGATTCCGACGCCATGCGCCGTTCTGTCATGGCTGGCTATCCCGTGGATTTGAACGATGTGGGGCTGTTTGCCGATGGGGTGGCGGTCAAGCGGGTGGGGGACGAAACCTTTGCCCTGTGCCGTGACCTGCTGGATGACATCATTACCGTGGATACGGACGCCATTTGCGGTGCCATCAAGGATATTTTTGAGGATACCCGCGTGGTGGCCGAACCGGCCGGGGCACTCTCGCTGGCGGGCTTGCGCAAGTATGCCGAGGACGGCGGCCACCGGGACACAACCCTTGTGGCCGTGGTCAGCGGGGCCAACATGAACTTTGACCGGCTTGGTCATGTGGTCAATCGTTCCGAAATCGGCGCACAACGCGAAGCCCTGCTGGCTGTGACCATCCCGGAACGGGTGGGGAGCTTCCGTCAGTTGTGTGCGGCCATTGGCAAGCGCAGCATCAGCGAGCTGTGTACCCGTTTTTCTGACCCGGAAGAGGCGCGGGTGCTTGTGGGCATCAGGATCCAGGGGCGGAGCGATGTTGCGGAGGTACTGGCTGAGCTGGGATCCAGAGGCTTTTCTGCCTGTGACCTCAGCGACAACGAGCTTGCCAAGCTCCACCTGCGACATATGGTGGGCGGCAATGCCCCGCAGGTACGACACGAACGCCTGTTCCGTTTTGCCTTTCCCGAACGGCCGGGAGCCTTGCTGGACTTTATTGACGCCATGCGGGGGGAATTCAACATCACCCTGTTCCAGTACCGCTATCACGGGGCTGATTACGGTCGTGTGTTGGTGGGCTTTGACGCTCCGCCGGTCCAGGACACGGCCTTTGCGGAATTCCTCGCCCGGGTCGAGCAAATGGGCTATCCCCATGTGGATGAAAGCGACAATCCGGCCTATAAGATGTTTCTGGGCTGGCATACTGTCTGACAGGATAGAGCGAAATGCCATTGAAAATGGCAGTAGCTCTGGCGGACGAGAAAGCGGACGCCCGCGCCGTCAGCAAGCGGGAAAACCGCGCTTTTCCCGCGAAGCGTAGGCAGCGTTACGATTGAAACACAGAGTGTTTCAATCAAAAAATGCTCTAGGGCCGTGGGGGCGGACAGTCAGTAACGGTAGTCCCAGACTGTTTCCCACGGCCCGTCATGCTCCATACCGGGGACGATCGCATGGGCCTTGGGCTGGCCTGTAGCACGGCAAAAGCCCGCGCCCACCGCTGCCGGCACGATGGTATCCTGCGCACCGCTCCAGTGGCGTTGGGGGATATGGGCCACAGCCGGGGCCACAGTGATGGGGTCGAGGGAGGCGTCCAGCGGGCTGACACCCAAAAGGCGCGTCCAGGTGGCACTGTCCAGATTGCCCGCCACCGATGCCAGAAAAACCACATCCTGCCGCCGGGCCGCGACAAGGGCGGCCGCACCGCCTCCACCGGAAAAACCGGTCAGGATCACCTCTCGTGCCTCTGTCCACTGCTTTGCCATACTGATGGCCGTATCCAGGCTTTCTATGACTTCCGGCGCAAGCCGAGCGTTGGTCCAGTATTTGGGTACACAGTTACGGCTATTGTCCCCACGTACATATTGGCAGGGACGCGCCAGATAGAGCAGGGCATCCCTGCCGTCATGGGCCGGGTCGGCTATTGCCAGCCGCAGGGCCACAGGCGTATGGGGCGTGGGGTCACTGGAAGGACGACTGCGCGTGATCCAGGCCCGCCCATCCCCTTCAATGTAGACTCGCAAACGTGGGCCTGACACGGAGGGGGACTGGTCGTCAGCATGAGCTGCGGGCGGGCGGTAGAGAGCAAAAAGGTCAAAATCCGTTGTGTGAAAGAGGACTTGCTGAAAGCCATGGCTCAGCCCCTGCTGCACGGCCTTTTCGCGTGGGGACACTGTGCAGCCCGTGGCAAGGCAGAGCAGGAGCAGCCAGCACAAAACATCAATGCTGCGCCGCGCCATCTCCGGCGTCCTTCCTGGCTGTACTGGATATGCTGGATGTATCCAGGCCCGCGTGCCGCAGGGCAAAAGCCCGCAGCTCTTCTACTTCCTGTCGCAGGGCCGCATAGTCAAAGCGGCTGAAAACACCGTCCCGGTACAGGATTTCCCCGGCCACCATGCTCAGGCAGTTTTCCATACCTGTGGTTGCGTACACCAAGTGTGAAACGGGCTTGTACATGGGTTGGAGATTGGGGGAGTCCAGCCGCAGGGCTATCAGGTCTGCGGCCTTCCCCACCTCAAGCGAACCAAGCTCTGGCTGGTGCAGGGCGGCTGCCCCGCCAAGGGTCGCCATATCCAGCACGGCCTGTGCGGGCACAAGGGCCGGATCTGCCCCGTGCAGCTTGTGAAGCAGGGCAGCGCGCCCCATTTCGGTAAAGAGGTTCAGTTGATTATTGCTGGCCGCGCCGTCCGTACCAAGCCCCACGGGCAGACCGCGTTCCAGCATGGCAGGGACAGGGGCCACGCCTGATGCCAGTTTCATATTGGACGAGGGGTTGTGCGCCACCACCGCACGGACAGAAGCCAGCATATCCAATTCCGCAGGCTCAAGATCAACGGCATGGGCCACAGTGCAGGGTAGCTCCAGCAGACCAAGGGACTGGCAGTGGGCCAGGGGACGCTTGCCATTTTTCTCAAGACAGGTGCGGGTTTCCTCTGCGGTTTCGGCAAGGTGGATGTGCAGCGGCAGCCCCAGTTCCCCAGCCAGATCCCGACAGGCTTCGAGGGTCGCTGGCGAGGTGGTGTAGACGCTGTGCGGGTTGAC
>JAFQED010000043.1 GCA_017415765.1 Desulfovibrio sp.
GATGGCTGACGCCACCTATGTGGAGCCCATCGAACATGATACATTGGCCGCCATCATCCGCAAGGAACGGCCAGACGCTCTCCTGCCCACCCTGGGGGGCCAGACGGCCTTGAACGCCGCTCTTGCTTTGGCAAAGAGCGGCGTTTTGTCGGAATGTGGCGTGGAAATCATCGGGGCCAGGGCCGAGGTCATAGAAAAGGCCGAAAGTCGTGAGCTGTTCCGTGAGGCTATGGAAAACATCGGCCTCAAGATGCCCGCCAGCGGCATCGCCCGCAATATGGATGAAGTGCGCGAGCTGGGCAATGTACTGCCATTTCCGCTGATCATACGCCCGGCCTTTACGCTTGGCGGTACTGGCGGTGGTGTGGCTTACAATATGGATGACCTTGAGCAGATCTCCTCGCGCGGTCTTGCGGCCAGCCCCACTTCCGAAGTGATGATCGAGCAGAGTGTGCTGGGCTGGAAAGAAATTGAAATGGAAGTGATGCGCGATCAAAATGATAACTGCATCATTATTTGTTCCATTGAAAATCTCGACCCCATGGGTGTGCACACCGGGGACTCCATCACCGTGGCACCGGCGCAGACCTTGTCGGATTCCGAGTACCAACAGGTGCGCGATGCCTCCATCGCAATCATGCGTGAGGTGGGTGTGGAGACTGGCGGCAGTAATGTGCAGTTTGCCCTTAATCCGCAGAACGGCGAACTGGTGGTCATTGAGATGAACCCGCGTGTGTCGCGTTCCTCGGCACTGGCCTCCAAGGCTACGGGCTTCCCCATTGCCAAGATAGCCGCCAAGTTGGCCGTGGGCTATACGCTGGATGAGTTGCGCAACGACATCACGCGTGAGACCGTAGCCTGCTTCGAGCCTACCATCGACTATGTGGTGCTGAAGATACCACGTTTTACCTTTGAAAAGTTCCCCGGTGCAGAGGATGAGCTGACAACCTCCATGAAGAGTGTGGGCGAGGCCATGAGCATTGGCCGTACCTTCAAGGAAGCCCTACAAAAGGGGCTGCGCTCCATGGAAATAGGTGCGCCGGGACTGGGGTACGACTTCCGGGGTGAACTGCCTGACCGTGAAACGGTCATGGAATCCCTGCGGCGTCCCAATTCGCGGCGCATCTTCAGTTTGCGGCAGGCCCTTTTGCTGGGTATCAGCGAAGAAGACATCTTTGCTGCATCGGCCATTGACCCGTGGTTTATTCGGCAGCTCAAGGATATTGTGGATATGGAGGCCAGCTTGCGCGACTTTGGCCTTGCCAACGATATGACCGCAGGTAACGCTGCCCTTGTGGAGCTGATGCGCAAAGCCAAGGAATACGGCTTTTCTGACAGGCAACTTGCCGAAATGTGGAAGCGGCCCGAAAGTGACATCCGCCGTCTGCGCAAAGAGATGGGTATCTACCCCTCGTATTACCTGGTGGACACCTGCGCCGGTGAGTTTGAGGCCTACACCCCCTATTTTTATTCCACGTATGAAAGCACGGACGAGATGCCTGCCAGGGACTGCCGCAAGGTGCTGATCCTGGGTGGGGGGCCAAATCGCATCGGACAAGGTATTGAATTTGACTACTGCTGCTGTCATGCCTCCTTTGCCCTGCGTGATGAAGGCATCATGGCCATTATGGTCAACTCCAACCCCGAAACCGTTTCCACAGACTACGACACGTCGGACAGGCTCTATTTTGAGCCACTGACATTTGAAGATGTCATGAACATTGTGGAGAAGGAAAAGCCCGAAGGTGTCATCGTCCAGTTTGGTGGGCAAACCCCGCTCAATCTGGCTGTGCCGCTGATGCGCGCCGGGGTCCCCATCCTGGGCACGTCTCCTGATGCCATTGACCGGGCCGAAGACCGTGAACGCTTCCAGGCCCTCATCCAGAAGCTGGGTTTGCTCCAGCCGCCCAATGGCACCGCCCTTGACCTGGAAGGTGCGCTGGAAGTGGCAGAACGCATCACCTATCCCGTGGTGGTTCGTCCCAGTTATGTGCTGGGTGGTCGGGCTATGGCCGTGGTCTACGACGCCAGCGAATTGACCGAATACTTCCGGGAGCAGGTTCCAGAAAAGCCGGAACACCCCATTCTCATCGACAAGTTCCTTGAGCATGCGGTGGAAGTGGACGTGGATGCCATTTCTGATGGCTCAGACGTTTATCTGGCCGGTATCATGGAACATATCGAGGAAGCTGGCATCCATTCCGGTGACTCTGCCTGCGTACTGCCTTCTTTCTCTCTTTCCTACGACCATGTAGCCCTGATCGCAGAACAGGCCGAGGCCCTGGCCCGCGAGCTGAAGGTCGTGGGCCTGATGAATATCCAGTTCGCCATCAAGGGCAACGACATTTATATCCTGGAAGTGAACCCACGCGCCTCGCGTACTGCCCCCTTTGTCTCCAAGGCAACGGGTGTGCCCTTGCCCTACCTTGCCACTCAGGTCATGCTGGGCAAAAGCCTTGAGGAGCTGGATCCGTGGAGTATGCGGAAGGGCGGCTTTACCTGCGTGAAAGAAGCCGTCATGCCCTTCCAGCGATTCCCTGGGGTGGACATCCTGCTTGGCCCCGAAATGCACTCCACAGGCGAGGTTATGGGGATGGGGGCCACCTTTGGTGAAGCCTTCCTCAAAAGTCAGCTTGGGGCCGGACAGGTCTTGCCGCAGGGGGGGAAGCTCTTCCTTTCGGTCAACGATCGTGACAAACCCTTCCTGCCGGAAGTGGCTGCGGCCTTTGCCAAACTGGGCTTCCATCTTATGGCAACTCGCGGTACGGCCAAACTGCTGCGAGAACACGGCCTTCAGGTGGAGGACGTCCGCAAGGTCTTTGAGGGGCGTCCCAACATTATAGACCTGCTCATCAACCATGAGGTGGATCTGGTCATCAACACGGCTGCGGGCAAGAATACGGCCAAGGATTCCAAGGCCATCCGGCGCACTGCCCTGACCTACAAGGTGCCCTATTGTACCACTATAGCAGCTGCACGGGCCACGGCACGGGCCATTGCTTCGCGCCGTGACGAAACCCATGTGGAAAGTCTGCAGGAATACTACGCGCGGGAAGTGCGGGGGTAAGCTATGAAAGCATTGCTGGTGCTTGAAGATGGTTTCACGCTGGAGGGAAGATCCTTTACCGGCGATATTGAAACCGGCGGTGAAGTCATTTTTACAACTGGCATGGGTGGCTATCAGGGCATACTGACAGACCCTGCCTATCATGGGCAAATGGTTTGCATGACCTATCCGCTCATCGGTAATTACGGTATCACCGCCGAGGATATGGAGTCCACTGGCATCCATTGCGCAGCCCTGCTGGTCAAGGAGTGTTGCAGACAGCCTTCCAACTGGCTTTCCACCATGTCCCTGCCGGACTTTCTTGCCAAGCACAACAAGCCTGGTGTGGAAGGATTGGATACCCGTGCCCTGACGCGTCATCTGCGTTTGCACGGGGTCATGCGCGGTGTCGTATCTACAGGTGAAATGGATGTACAGGTCCTGCGCGAAAGAGCTTTGGCCCTGCCGACAGCACAGGGCAGCAATTTTGCAATACAGGTGGCTGCGCTTGAGCCTTATGCCTGGATTGACAACAAGATCAAGGAAGTCCGGCTGGCGGCTGACGGCAGCTATGCCTGGCGGGGGACGGGACTCCCGCTGGTAGTTTATGACTATGGTGTCAACTGGAGTTCCCTGCGCCTTTTGACCAGGGCTGGCTTTGAGCCGCTAGTGGTGCCGTCCATGTTCAGTGCAGCACAGGCCAAAGCCACGGGAGCGCAAGGAGTCTTCCTTTCCAGCGGGCCCGGCGATCCTGCGGCTTTGGGCGATGCCATCAGTGTTGCACGTGAGCTTGTGACCTTGTTCCCCGTGGCGGGAGTTGGGCTGGGGTATCAGCTCCTTGCCCATGCCCTTGGGGCCAGGACGGCCAGGCTCCAATTTGGGCATCATGGCTGCAACTATCCCGTAAAGGATTTGGACAGCGGTCGTATTGAAATTTCGTCACAAAATCATGTCTTCCATGTGCTGCAGGACGATCTGCCAGCCGATGTGGAAGTTATGCATATCAACCTGAATGACAAAACCATAGAAGGCTTGCGGCACAAAACCTTGCCGGTAATAGGGCTGCAATATCAACCGGGAGCATTGGCCGAACCGGATGACAGCGATCATCTCTTCTGTCGCTTCCGCAGGATGGTTGACGAGGCTGCCAAGGTCTAGTCAGCTCTAGCCTAGAGCATTTCGCTCTAGAGCGAAATGCCATTGAAAATGGCAGTCGCTCTGGCGGACGCGCTTGTCCAGCTTCGCTGGGAGAGCGGACGCCCGCGCCGTAAGCAAGCGGGAAAACCGCGCTTTTCCCGCGAAGCGTAGGCAGCGTTACGATTGAAACACAGAGTGTTTCAATCAGAAAATGCTATAGTGGGACTTGTCGGATGCGTTGTCAGGGCATATAATCATATCGTTGTCCAGGTGTATTTTACGCCGTTGCAACGCCGGGAAGGGACTTTCCGCAAACACAAGGAGTACTCTGTGAAAAGGATTATCTTGAGCTTGGGCTTGGTGGTGGCTCTCGTGCTTGCCAGTGTGGGAGTACAGGCTGCGGCTGCCTCCGGGGCCAGTACCAATCCGGTAGAACAGTTTACAGGAAAAATTTGGCAGGAAACCAGCCCCAATGGCAAGGCTGCCTTTCTTTTTGGTATTGAATCGGCCCTTACCGTGGAGTATTTTGTCCACGGCAAATTGGCAGAAAAGGCTGCCAAGGATGGCAAACGTCCTGTTTATACCCTCTCTCCCTTTGAAAAGGGCTGGATGAAGGCTTTCCAGGGTGTGAGCCGCGCAGAGATCATTGATATGCTGGATGCCTGGTATGCTGCCAATCCCAAGGATTTGGACAGGCCCGTGCTGAGCGTCATCTGGTATGAACTTATTGAGCCGCGCCTTGCGGCTGGGAAATAGCTATCCGGCTGCAATGCAGCCTGAGGAGAAAACCATGAAGAAAGTACTCATTGCCAGTCTGATGGCTGTCATGCTTGTGGGCAGCATGGGTTGCACAAATATGAGCCGTACCCAGCAGGGTGTTGCCAGTGGTGCGGCCCTTGGTGCACTGGGCGGTGCCGGTGTTGCCGCCATCGCAGGCGGGTCTGCCGGGTGGGGCGCGCTGGCCGGTGCTGGTGTGGGCGCGCTGGCTGGCGGCATAGCCGGCCATAATCAGGACAAACATTACGGCTGGTAACACTGAAGGGGCCTTGCGAGGCCCCTTTTTTACAGAGGGACATCTTTGAGAGATTTTTCTGATTGAAAGTCTGCTCCCGCGTTGGTGCATGGTCTATCTCAGGGGGACTGCATGGCAGTTGTCAACACTCTTGTCATCACGGGTTACGGCACAAACTCGCATCTGGAAACCGCCCATACGGCACGTCTTGCCGGTTCTGACCGGGCGGATGTTGTTCATTTCTCCGACATCGTGGCAGGTCGGACGCGCCTTGAGGACTATCATTTTCTGATTTTCCCCGGTGGTTTTTTGGATGGGGACGACCTTGGGGCGGCCCAGACTGCTGCCATGCGCTGGCGTCATCTCAAGGACGCGACCGGCGTGCTGCTGCAGGACAGGCTGCGCGCCTTTCTGGATGAAGGCAAACTGGTGCTGGGTATCTGTAACGGCTTCCAGCTTCTGGTCAAGCTGGGTGTGCTGCCAGCCCTTGGTGCGGCCTACTTCGAGCGGCAGGCATCACTTGGGCACAATGACTCAGCCCGTTATGAAGACCGCTGGGTGCATCTGCTGCCCAACCCGGACAGCCCCTGTGTGTTCACCAAGGGCTTGCCCATGCTGGCCATGCCGGTGCGACATGGGGAAGGCAAACTCATCCCACGGGATGCCGAAACACTGCGCCGTATTGAGGCCGAAGGCTTGATCGCCCTGCAATATGCCGACCCGGCCACGGGCAAGCCCACACAGGCGTATCCACTCAATCCCAATGGCTCTCCCTTGGGTATCGCCGGTCTGACAGACCCCAGCGGCCGTGTGCTGGGCCTTATGCCGCATCCTGAAGCCTTTCACCATGTGACCAATCACCCTGCGTGGACGCGGGGAGAGTTGGATCCCCCCGGCACCATGCTGTTTGTTAATGCCGTCCGTTACTTACGCGGGCAATAAATTGACAAAAGGCTGTTTTGGCGGTATGTAATTTTTTTGGACAAAGAGCGCAGGTCAAAACTGAGTAAAGCCCTTGACGCACTGCATACCGACATACCCCATATTGGCGACATTCCGGGCGCTTTCCCTGTCCAAAAGCGGGAAAGCGCCTTTTTGCGGAGCCTGATTTATGCAACTGTCTGATATTATTGACTGCATTGAACAAATCGCTCCACCGGCCGCGCAGGCCTCCTGGGACGCTTCTGGTATACAGGTGGCCTCCCGACAGGAGACGGTCAACAAGCTGGCCGTCTGCCTTGACCCTTCGCCCTCCTCGGTGGGGCAAGCCTTGCAGCAGGGGGCGCAGTGCATCCTCTCACACCATCCCCTGGCCCTCAAGCCAACCTTGCCTCGTGTGCTCGATAATTATCACGAAGTCTTGCGTCTGTTGTTGTGCAACGGCGCAAGTCTTTATGCGGCCCACACCTCGCTGGATGTCAATGCCGAAGGCCCGGCTGGCTGGCTGGCTGCCGAACTGGGGCTGCAAGGGCTGGCTGTGCTGGAACCCGTACCCGGTGCGCCAGCCAGTGAAACCCTGCCCCTTGGTTATGGGTTGGTGGGAGACTTGCCGCAAAAGGTTGCATTTCCCGCATTACTGGAAAGGCTGTCTCCGTGGGTCAACCTGCATCTGACCCACCTGAGTGGCCCTCTCCCGCAGACAGTGGGCCGCATTGCCTACTGCACCGGCTCCGGCTCCTCCCTGCTGGCGGCTGCCCGCTCGGCTGGTGCGGATATCTTCATCACGGGCGATGTCAAATACCACACCGCGCTGGATAGCGACATTGCCCTGTTGGATGTGGGGCATCACAGCCTGGAAGAAGAAATGATGCGCCGTATGGCTGACCTGCTGCACAGCAGGCTGCCCGAACTTGAAGTTGTCTTTGTGGCCTCGGCTTCGCCGATGCGCCCCGTAATCCTGCCCTGACGTTTGGAGGTCGCATGAGCAGCGCAGTCTATCTGGAACAAATCAAGCAGCTTGTGGAATTGCAAAAGGTCGATGATGACATCTTTGCCGTGCGGCAGGAGCTGGATCGTGCCCCGCGTGACCTGGAAGCCCTGGAGCAGCGTTTTGCCAGTGTGGATCAGCAGCGCAACCGCATCCTTGACAAGCTCACCCACCTTCAGGAGCAGCAAAAACGTCTTTCCCTTGAAATAGACGATGATTCTGCGCGTATCAAAAAAAGCCGCAACAAGCTCATGCAGGTGGGCAACACACGCGAATATCAGGCCATGATGCGTGAAATGGACAGCATGGAAAAAACCAATCGCTCCCGCGAGGAGGAAAAGCTGACCCTGCTGGAAGAATTGCGCATACAGAACGAAGCCCTTGCTGCGATCGACAGCGATTACTCCAGCCTCAAGGCAGAGCTTGAAGTACGCCGCGAAGGGCTTGAAACCAAGTTGTCCAAGGCCAAGGACAGTCTTGACTGCCTGAACCACAAGCGCAAGGAAGTCAGCAAGGGTATTTCGCAGCCGGTTTTCATGCGTTATGAATTTATCCGCGTTCGGCTTGAACATCCGGTCATCGTTGCTGTCAAGGAAGGTATCTGTTCCGGCTGCAATATCGCTGTGCCGCCGCAGTCATTCATTGAATTGCAGCGCGGCCAGCAGATTTTGAGCTGCCCCAACTGTCAACGCCTTATCTTCTGGTGCGAACACTTCAGCTTGCCGCAGACTGAAAAAGCCGTACAGGCACCGGCAGGGGCTGAGGCTTGCGCTACTGTGGCAGATGCGCCCGAAGACACGGAAGAGACTGAAGACTGATTTTGTCGTCAGACAGGAGTCGGACAGGCCGTCGCCGCAGACGCAGGTCTGGGGAGGAAAGTCCGGGCTCCGCAGGGCAGGACGCTGGGTAACACCCAGGAGGGGTGACCCTCGGACAGTGCCACAGAAAGCAAACCGCCCGTCATCTGCCTGATGCAGATGGCGGGCAAGGGTGAAACGGTGGGGTAAGAGCCCACCAGATGCCACGGTGACGCGGCATGCTCGGCATACCCCGTCTGGAGCAAGACCAAATAGGGAAGGTGGTCGGCCCGGCCAATGCCTTCCGGGTAGGTTGCTTGAGGGTGCGGGTAACCGCACTCCTAGAGGAATGACGGTCACGCGCAAGGAGACTTGCACGACAGAACCCGGCTTATCGGCTGGCTCCTGTCTGCGACAAAACCATGGACACACAGCATCGCCAAACATGGGCCATTGTGCTGGCTGCGGGCAGCGGCAGTCGTCTCGCCTCTGCCACGGGTGGCACGGCCAAGCAATTCTTGCAGTGGCAGGGCAAACCCCTGTACTGGCAATCTGCCGTTGCCCTGTATCACAGCCAGGTGGTTGACGGCATGGTTTTTGTTTTTCCTTCAGGCCAGCTTGCAACAGAAGAGCCGCGAGTGCGCGCCCTGGCCCACCAGCACTGCAACAACCTGCCCTGCCGTGCCGTGGCGGGTGGGGCCTTGCGGCAAGACTCTGTAAGGTTGGGGCTGGCAGCTATACCCGCCACAGCAGACTTTGTTCTGGTGCATGATGCGGCGCGCCCTTTCCTGACCCCCGGCCTTGTCCGTCGTATCCATGCGGCTCTGTGTGAAGGAGCCGAGGCCGTCATTCCCGGACTGCCTGTTACGGATACCATCAAGCAGGTGGCAAGTGGTCTTGTTACAGCTACCTTGCCCCGTGATAGTCTGGCTGCTGTCCAGACGCCCCAGGGCTTCAGGCGCAGCAGCCTTCTGCGCGCCCATGCCGTGGCGCAGGAAGAGGGCTTGCTTGTCACCGATGATGCCGCCATGCTCGAAAACCTTGGCGCGCTCGTCCACCTGATTGACGGAGAAGCCAGCAACGTGAAAATCACCAATCCCGAAGACCTTGCCCTGCTTGCCGCAGCCCAGCCTGTCCCGCTTGTGGGTATGGGCTATGATGTCCACCGTTACGGGCAGGGGCGTCCCATGAAGCTGGGCGGTGTGCCCGTACCCAACGGGCCGGATGTCGTGGCCCATTCCGATGGGGATGTGCTGCTGCATGCCCTGATAGACGCTCTGCTCGGTGCGGCTGCTCTGGGGGATATTGGTCAGCATTTCCCCGACAGCCAGGGAGCCTTTGAAGGCATTTCTTCCGCTGTCCTGCTGGACAGGGTTTTGGCAATGCTGCGTGAAGCGCAGGTGGCTGTTTGCCATGTGGACTTGACCATCGTGGCCCAGACGCCGCGTTTTTCCCCCCTGAGGGATGAGATCCGTGCCAATGTGGCCCGTCTGCTTGGGCTGGAAAGATCACAGGTCAACCTCAAGGCCACCACAGAAGAAAAACTCGGTTTCACGGGCCGCGCAGAAGGCATCAAGGCCTATGCCGTGGTCAGTGCCCTGCGCCTGTCAGGACAGACTGTTCAGAATCCGTGAGCTTGCAAGGAATATCCATGAATACCGATTGCTACCGCCCCTGGCTCTCCCACTACGAAGATTATGTGTCCCGTAACGTGCAGCCCTGGGACAAGCCGCTCTATTCCATGCTGGATGACGCAGCGGAGGCCTGGCCCCGGCGCAAGGCCGTTATTTTTCAGAACACGCGCATCACCTATCAGCAGTTGCGGGAGAAGGCAGAGCAGTTTGCCGGGGCCTTACGGCGTATGGGGGTTAAACCCGGTGAACGTATTGCCATCATGCTGCCCAATATGCCGCAGACGGTCATTGCCTTTTGGGGGGCCATCAAGGCCGGGGCCGTGGTCGTCATGACCAATCCGCTCTATATGGAAAAAGAGCTGCTGCAAAACATGCGGGATTCGGGCGCGCAGCACATGATTTTGCTGGATCTGCTCTGGCCTCGTGTGGATGCCCTGCGCGACAGGCTGCCCCTGCGTAACTTTATCATCACCGGCATAGAGGACGGCCTTTCCTTCCCGCTCAACTGGTTGTACCGCTTCAAGCAGAGCCGCAGCGGCAAGCCCGCCATCCCCTATGACAACAAGCAGATCTTTGCCTGGAAACATTTTTGCACCGGCGCGCAACGTCATGCAGAACCCATTGCCGACCCCGCAAATACCCCGGTTATGCTCCAGTACACCGGCGGTACGACGGGGCTGCCCAAGGGGGTCGTGCTGACCCATGCCAACCTGGGGACCAACTGCCGGCAGGTGCTGGACATCGTTAATATCACGTCAGAAAGTCACCATACCTTTCTTGCACTTTTGCCATTCTTCCATGTCTACGGCCTGAGCCTTGGACTGCTCATCCCGGTCTATCTGGCAGGGACGACCTTGCCCCTGCCACGCTATGTGCCACAGGATGTCCTGCGTATCATCCCCAGGCACAAGGTAACAGTCTTCCCCGGTGCGCCTTCGGTCTATATCTCCCTGCTGCAACAGAAGGATTTGGCCCGGCATGACCTGACAAGCATCCAGATTTGCATATCGGGTTCGGCCCCGCTGCCGCGCGAGATCTTTCGCCGCTTTCAGGAAGTCACCGGAGCTGCCATCCTTGAGGGCTATGGCCTGACAGAAGCCTCGCCCATTACCCATCTGAACCCCCTTGGGCGGCAGGGCCAGAAGGAAAATTCCATCGGGATGCCCGCACCGGGTACGGATGCCCGTATCGTGGATATGGAGGGTGGTTCCCTTACCCTGCCCCCCGGCAAGATGGGTGAACTCGTCATCCGTGGGCCGCAGGTCATGCGCGGTTACTGGCAAAAACCGGACGAAACCGCCAGTGCCTTGCGTAATGGCTGGCTCTATACCGGTGACCTCGCTACCATGGATGATGATGGTTATTTTTACATCGTGGATCGTAAAAAGGACATGGTACTGGTGGGCGGCTACAATGTGTATCCGCGAGAGGTGGACGAGGTTCTGCTGGAACACCCCAAGATCGTCGAGGCCGTCAGCGTGGGTATCAACGATGGCATGCGCGGCGAAGTCCTCAAAGCCTATGTGGTGGTACGCGAGGGAGAGGAGCTGACCAAGGCCGAGATCATCGCCTGGTGTCGCAGCAAGCTGGCATCCTACAAGGTACCACGCCTTGTGGAGTTTCGTGATGAACTGCCCAAGACCATTGTAGGCAAGGTCCTGCGCCGCGCCCTGCGGGAAGAGGAGGAACGCAAGCGGGAAAAACGCCGCCAGCGCAACAGCAAGCCCGTGTCCGATCACAGCGGCGATACCGCGCCTGTGGATGAAGGTTCTGATCCGGGCAATGCAGATAAGGCAGAACACGGGGACAAGGGCTGATGCGTATCCTTGTGCAGCGCGTCCGTTCCGCCAGTGTCAGCGTGGGGGGAGAGGATATTGCCGCCATTGGGCCTGGTCTTCTGGCTCTGGTGGGTTTTGGGCAGGACGATGGCCCGGATATTGCGGAAAGCCCTGTTTTTGCCAGCATGGCCCGCAAGCTGCTGGATATGCGGCTTTTCCCCTCGTCTGCAGCGCCGGGGACGGCAGACAAGGCAGCTGTAAACGGCAATTCCTCCTTTCACCTTTCGGTGGGAGATTTTGGTGGCAGCGTGTTGCTGGTACCCCAGTTCACCCTCTATGCCGACTGCCGCAAGGGACGCCGTCCGTCCTTCAGCCATGCAGGGGATCCGCACTGGGCAGCCGAGGCATTCCGGCGTTTTGTCTGCCTTGTTGACGAGTTGCATGGGCAGGGCGTATCGTCAGGCAAGTTCGGGGCAGACATGGATGTGCAGCTTTGCAACTGGGGGCCGGTGACCATCTGGCTGGATTCGGCCCGTCTTTTCCCGGACAGTGC
>JAFQED010000044.1 GCA_017415765.1 Desulfovibrio sp.
CGCCAGAGCGACTGCCATTTTCAATGGCATTTCGCTCTAGTGTCTAGATGCAAAAATAAAGACGTAAATATATACTACTCCAAAAATTAGAGCAGTTATGGCACGGAGAGTACAAGAAGCTGCTTGTTCCGCAGAGGAAGTCTGAAGTTTTACGGGTAAAAATCATCTTTTACTCTCTCCAGGGAATGCCCCGCTGTACTGGCGGCAGAGATCCGAAGTACCGCACGTTTTTTATGCCACAAAAAAAAAAGGCCGTGCTTGGCACGGCCCCCATGCGCTGTACGGCGCGAACAGCCTTACTTGATTTCGACAACAGCACCGGCTTCGGTGAGCTGCTTCTTGGCGTCTTCGGCTTCTTCCTTGGAAACGCCTTCCTTGAGGGTGGCGGGGCAGCCGTCAACCTTTTCCTTGGCTTCCTTCAGGCCAAGGCTGGTCAGGGCGCGCACGACCTTGATGACGCCGATCTTGTTGGCACCGGCTTCCTTCAGGATAACGTCGAATTCGGTCTTTTCTTCTTCAGCGGGGGCGTCAGCACCAGCCGGAGCAGCCATCACCATGGCGGCAGCAGGGGCAGCGGCAGACACGCCGAACTTTTCTTCCAGTTCCTTGATGAATTCGGAAAGTTCCAGAACGGTCATGTTGGAGATAAACTCGACAACATCAGCTTTGGTCACGGCCATGATATTTCTCCTGTATCGTTGGCGATAGATGTAAGTGTGACTGCTTTAGGCAGCCTTGCCCTTCTGCTCTTCAATGGCCTTGAGCGCGTACAGCAGGCCACGCAGCATGTTGGCGAACAGCGAAACAAAATTGGTGGGTACGGCGTTCATGGTGCCGAGCAACTGGCCGAGGAGCTGTTCCTTATTGGGCAGCTTGGCCAGAGCGTCAACCTGATCGGCGTTCATTTCCTTGCCGTCCAGGCTGCCGCAACGCAAGCTGAAGAGCTTGCTCTGCTTGGCAAAATCGCTGAGCGCCTTGGCCACCGCCACCGGGTCATCGAACCCAAGGGCAACGCCGCAGTTCTCGTGGAACTTGTCCTTGATGACGTCGTGTTTGCCGTCGGTAAGAGCAATACGGGCCAGAGTGTTCTTGACGACATGATATTCGCCGCCAGCCTTGCGCAGGCTCACCCTGAGGTTCGTCAGCTCTTCCACCGACATGCCCTTGAAGTCCGTCAGCACCGCAAAGGAAGCAGCATCGGCCTTGACCTTGATGGCTTCGATGATTGCGGCTTTTTCAGACCTGTTCACGTGATACCTCTCACGTTCGGGGTTGCCAGGTGGAATGCCGAGCCAAAGATACTTGTCTGGACAGGGTATTAAGGACTGTTTGCCCACCTGCCGTCTTCGACTCGAATTCCCGTGCCTCTGCCATGCTGCCGTCTGTGCGGCAGCCCTGTGAAGCTGTCCCGCTGGGGACTAGCCTTCAAGGAATTTCTTGACCTGCGCCATGTCCACCTTGAAGCCGGGGCCCATGGTGGTGGAAACTGCCATGGCGCGCATATAGGTACCCTTGGCAGCCGAGGGCTTGAGACGGTTGACCGTATCCAGCAGGGCCTTGAGGTTACCCAAAATCTTTTCAGGCCCAAAGGAGACCTTGCCCAGGGGGGCATGGAGCACACCGGCCTTGTCGACCTTGAAGTCCACGCGCCCGGCCTTGAGTTCCTGCACAGCCTTGGCCACGTCAAAGGTCACGGAGCCGGTCTTGGCGTTGGGCATCAGGCCACGGGGGCCGAGCACACGGCCAATCTGACCAACCAGGGCCATGACATCGGGGGTAGCGACGGCGGCGTCAAATTCCAGCCAGCCTTCCTTGATCTGGGCAACCAGATCTTCAGCACCCACCACGTCAGCACCGGCATCGCGGGCTTCGGCCTGCTTTTCACCCTTGCAGAATACGGCCACACGCACGGTCTTGCCAAGGCCGTTGGGCAGGGTAACAGCACCACGCACCATCTGATCAGAATACTTGGGGTCAACGCCCAGGCGGATGGCCACATCCACGGTTTCATCAAACTTGGCGAACGAGGCCCCCAGGGACTTGCTCACCGCGTCTTCAACGCTGAAACGCTCCTGCGAGTCATAGCTCTCAAGAGCCTTGCGAAAATTTTTGCCATGTTTGGGCATGAGAAAATCCTTGTCGTTTTGCATCTCCTGCCGGGGAAAAACCCGCAGCAGTACAATTGATTTCAACGAGAGCGAACGGAAAGAACCGTGCAAAAGCTCCTGTCAGGCCCTTCCGTCGCCGCAAGGGCAGTGCCGTTCATCCTGCATGACGGCCATTTACTTGATGTCAATGCCCATGCTGCGCGCAGTGCCCGCAATGGACTTGATGGCCGCATCAAGGCTGGCGGCATTCAGATCCGGCAGCTTGATCTTTGCGATCTCTTCAACTTGAGCGGCGGTCAGGCTGCCAACCTTGTTGCGATTGGGTTCGCCAGAGCCTTTTTCTATCTTGGCGGCCTTCATGATCAGCACCGAGGCCGGGGGAGTCTTGGTGATGAAGGTGAAGGAGCGGTCAGCATAGACCGTGATGACCACCGGGATGATCATGCCCTTCTGATCCTGGGTACGGGCATTGAACTCCTTGCAGAAGCCCATGATGTTCAGCCCGTGCTGCCCCAAAGCCGGGCCAACCGGCGGCGAGGGGTTGGCTGCACCAGCGGGAATCTGCAATTTGATCTTGGCAATTTCTTTCTTGGCCATGTGTCGTGTCCTTCATTGCCCGGCGTTGGCCTTGCGGCCCGCAAGGGCAGAGCGTTAACCCTTGGAAACCTGCACGAAATCCAGTTCCACCGGGGTTTGACGCCCGAAGATGGAGACTGAGACGCGCAGCTTTCCCTTGTCGTAGTTGACTTCTTCCACCACGCCGCTGAAGCCGTTGAACGGTCCGTCATTGACGCGAACTTCATCGCCGCGATCAAAATTGAACTTGGGCCGGGGTGTTTCCTGCCGTTCCTTCATGAGGTCGAGGATACGTGCGGCTTCGCTGTCGCGCATGGGTGTGGGACGGTTCTTGCCGCCCACGAAGCCCGTGACCTTGGGGATGGTTTGCACCAAATGCCAGGAAAGGTCAGTCATGACCATACGGACCATGACATAACCGGGATAGAACTTGCGCGTGGTTTCGCGCTTGTTACCGCTCTTGCCCAGCTCCATGACCTTTTCGGTGGGAACCACCACATCTTCGATAAGGCCCTGATCCTGCCCTGTACGGCTCATTTCCTTGATGGTCTTCTGCACACGCTGCTCGAAGCCGGAGTAGGTATGCACTATGTACCAGCGGGCGCACCGGGAGGATTCGGGGGTTTCGTCCATCAGGATGTCGTTAGCGTCAGTCATGGCCTTCCTCAGGAGAGAACGCTCTGGATGATGGCCGAAAGACCAAGGTCAACCAGCCACAAGATCAGGGCCATGACAGCCACAAAGCTGAAGACCGCAAGGGTCGCCTTGCGTGTTTCCAGCAAGCTGGGCCAGGAAACCTTACGTAGCTCGGCCCGGGCATCTTCCACATAGCGGATAAAACGCTGGATGGGGTTGGGGCCCGTTTCCTTCCTGCTGCTTTCTGCGCCTTGTGACTGCTTCTTTGCCATGCTGCTACCCGAAGAGATAAAAAATGGCAGGGCAGGAGGGATTCGAACCCCCAACTTGCGGTTTTGGAGACCGCCGCTCTAGCCGTTAGAGCTACTGCCCTGCGCACCGTCCGGGGGGAGGCTGTGCCGCCCCCCGGCGGAAAGTGTTGTTACCTGGTTTCGCGATGCACCGTGTGCTTCTTGTCCCAGGGGCAATACTTTTTCATTTCCAGCCGCCCGGTGGTGTTCTTTTTGTTCTTCCGGGTGCTGTAGTTACGCCGCTTGCACTCGGTGCAAGCCAGGATGATATTGACTCTCATGACTTACTCGATAATTTCGGTGACCACGCCGGAACCCACGGTGCGGCCGCCTTCACGGATGGCGAAGCGGAGACCGGCTTCCATGGCGATGGGGGCGATCAGCTCAACAATGAACTGCGAGTTGTCGCCGGGCATGACCATTTCCACACCGTCGGGCAGACCGATGACGCCGGTGACGTCGGTGGTGCGGAAGTAGAACTGCGGACGATAGCCGGAGAAGAAGGGAGTGTGACGGCCACCTTCTTCCTTGGAGAGCACGTACACTTCAGCCTTGAACTTCTTATGCGGCGTGATGGACTTGGGAGCAGCAAGAACCTGGCCGCGTTCCACTTCGTCACGCTTGGTGCCGCGCAGCAGCACACCGATATTGTCGCCAGCTTCGCCCTGGTCGAGCAGCTTGCGGAACATTTCCACGCCGGTGCAGGTGGTCTTGGTGGTTTCCTTGATGCCCACGATTTCCACTTCGTCGCCAACCTTGATGACGCCGCGTTCCACACGACCGGTCACAACGGTGCCACGGCCGGAAATGGAGAACACGTCTTCGATGGGCATCAGGTAGGGCTTGTCGATGTCGCGTTCCGGCTCAGGGATGAAGCTGTCGCAGGCTTCCAGCAGCTCAATGATGCACTTGGCTTCGGGGGCGTTGGGGTCGTCACACTCCAGAGCCTTGAGGGCGGAGCCACGGATAACGGGCACGTCGTCACCGGGGAAGTCGTAGGAGGAGAGCAGTTCGCGCACTTCCAGTTCCACCAGTTCGAGCAGTTCTTCGTCATCCACAAGGTCACACTTGTTCAGGAAGACCACGAGCTGCGGCACACCCACCTGACGGGCAAGCAGGATGTGCTCACGGGTCTGGGGCATGGGGCCGTCAGTGGCGGCCAC
>JAFQED010000045.1 GCA_017415765.1 Desulfovibrio sp.
AAATGCCATTGAAAATGGCAGTCGCTCTGGCGGACGCGAGAGCGGACGCCCGCGCCGTAAGCAAGCGGGAAAACCGCGCTTTTCCCGCGAAGCGTAGGCAGCGTGACGATTGAAACACAGAGTGTTTCAATCAAAAAATGCTCTAACTGACACAGTCCGCGTCATCCATTGCCCTGGGCAATGGATGACCGTCAGACAGTTGCCAAAGCATAGCTGATCATTTGAAATCAGATACCGCCAGAGGTGGTGGTATCTGATTGTACATCATTGCTGTCTTTATCCGCAGATCTCTTCGTCACAACGGCTAAAGCAGCGACTGGCATTTTCAATGGCATTTCGCTCTAAATCATTCCGCCAGACTGTTCGCGCTCACGAAATTTTTGCTGCAACATCAGAGGCAGGGAGTCGGGATCAGTCGGGTCATACTCAAACATAACCGCTGTCCCAAAACAGGAAAAGTATTTGCTGCCGTCAGGATGAAAGGCTACATTCTCACTATAGCCCACAATGGCCTGCGCTCCCTTGTTCAAGGCACGGCTTGCCATACCGAAGAAGGCTTCTTCCGAGTCAAAGCCCCGGCAGCAAACCAGCCCCAAGACCTTGGCAATGCGCCGCCCTTCCACCTGATGGGTCGTCACCACAGGAAAGCGTCCAGCCATAAAAATGTCGCGTACCCGACTCGTAGCTTCGGACGGACGGGACTTCTCACTCTTGCGGGACTTTTTGTCACTACCACCCAACAGAAAGAGCATCTTGACCTCCCTGACGTTCTGCCCGGCCTGGCCGAGCCATGTCGTATGCAGGGATACGTGCAAATATCTTGCCAGTTATTATTTATACTTAAATTCCAATATATTACGAAAACATCCAAAGCCGTCTGTCAGCTTCCTGACAAGTATTACCTGCTGTCCTGCCCTTCGGCAACGGCAGCGGCAAAAGCATTGTAGGCCAGTCGGCTTTTGCGTTGGGCCGTGTTCAGTGCTGCACGCACGACATCGTAAAAGCCTTCGCGCAAACCATCTTCCAGCAGAGCCACAAACTGCCGGGCCTCAGCAAGAAAAAGGCGATACAGCCGCTCCTGTCCGGGTCTCCCCTGAAAGGGAGGCTTGCCACACAGGGCAAGCCCGGTGGCAAGCTCATCCCGCACCCCCAGCAGGGCAGCCCTGTCTGGTCTGTCCTCTTGCTGCAAAAGGCGGGCTGCCCTGTCAAACAGGGTAAAAATCTGGGCTGCCCCGGTTATCTGGCGGTGCAGAGGATGCCCGTGCAGCACAAGGCTTTCTGCAACGCGGGCCTGCGCCCCGACAACTTCCAGCCACTGTTCACGCGCTGCCATAAAAACAGCATAGTCCTTGCGGATGCTGGCGGCCAGGCTACGCCCCCTGGCTCCGTCGTCACGGATACGGCTATCCGCCACATAGCGACTCATGGCCCGGTAGTCTGCCAGAATGGAGCCAAGAGCCTTGTCCATACGCTCCACAGCCTTGTCAAGCTGGGCCGTGTCCTCCTGACTGAACAAAGCCGTAGGGGGTATAAGGGCTGCCCGCGCCGTAGCACGCGCCTCCTGCATCCGGGGGCGGGGCAAAAGCTGCCATGTTTCAAAATAGGCATTTATCTGGCGGTACAGGATGTCCGGCAGGGAGAACCAGCCTGTATCCAGTACCTGCACAGCCCGGTTGTGGAAGGCCAGCACCGCATCAGCCCGTGCCAGTGCAGCCGCGTCCGGGGCTGGTGTGGAACTGACGGACGGGGTCGGGGATATGGCAGTATTTTTTTCCTGGATCACCTGAATCAAGGGAGGTGCAGTCTGCGTGGGCTGTTCTGCCTCTCCTGTCCGTTCTGCCTGTTTCACAGTTTCAGGGGTCTTGGATGCTTCCGGCGTATCGCCACAACCTGCAAGGCAGCATAACAGCAGGCAGGTAGCTATCTGGCCCGTCAGACACGTAAGCTGGCAGAAACGACCTGGCATGGCGGGCCTATGCCTCGCTGTGCGTGCTTATCCAGTCATTAAGACCTGTCAGGTCAGCCCCCCACGGGAACGGCCCCCCCTTCAGTCCCTCTCCCACGCCGTAGAAAAGCGTCCCCACCTCCTCGGCAGCATTGCGATCCGTGACGGCATCACCCACCATCAGCGCAGCTTCGGGGATGACTCCGGCCTCACGCACCACCTGAGCCAAGAGGCGGGCCTTAGCTGGCGGAGAGCCGTAGATGGCGGCAAAGTAACGGTCAAGGCCGCGCTCGCGCAAGACAACGGAGAGTTCTTCCTGTGGCGCACCGGAACAGACATAGAGCGGCAAAACGCCGTGCCAGCGTTCCAGTGTTTCCAGCGCACCGGGGATAAGGGGACAGCGGCGTACCTCGTCAAGGGCATATTCCGCAAAGCGGCGGCCCCATTCCTCTGATTCCTTCTGGCTGATTTCCCGTCCCAGCACTTCCTGAAAAAACCAGGCAAATTTCCTGTATCGGCTCACGCCCCCGTGGACGCTGTGATACATGACAAAACGATCCCTGGCTTCGGGGCCAAATGGCTCTGCCAGTCGGGCAAAGGCGCGGGTCTTGACGGGTACGCTGTCCAGCAACACGCCGTCACAATCAAAAACCAGACATTCCAGACGCACAGACAGCCTCACTTGTCCTCTTCATCCAACGTGGAGCGCAAGGGTATGCCCTTGCCCCGCCAGCCAATGACCCGCGCAGGTACCCCCCCCACGATGGCAAAGGGGGCCACATTGCGCGTGACCACGGCCCCGGCACCTACCACGGCCCCCTGCCCGATGCGGACATCGGGGGTAATGACACAGTTGGCCCCTATCCAGACATCGCTTTCAATGATTATCTCACCGGCTTGATGCCCCTGACGCATGATGGGCATATCCTGCCGCTCAAAACGGTGGTTGGCCGCCCGGATGACCGTCCCCGGGCCGATGGCCGTATGCGCGCCGATTTCAATGCGGCCGCCGTCTGCCCCCAAATGCACACAGGGAGAAACAGCCACATTTTCGGCCAGCTCCAGATGGCCGTCACTTGCCGTGACAAAACAGCCCCGGCCCAGCCGCACCCCTCCCCCAAGCCGCATATTGCGGCATCCCGCAAGGGTCAGGCCAGTGCCAAAACGCACCGCTCCGCAAGAGGCAAAGAGCGGCCGCCAGCATACAAGACGCAGAGCCAAGCCCAGCGGTGTGGGTATCCAGCCCAGGAGGGCTATCCAGAGTTCTTCCAACGCGGCGAACAGGCGCGCGCGCAATGAAGGCCCAGCCATTTATTTGCGGTACCCCTGCATCAAATCGTCATTATCCATCAGACGGCTGACACGGGCAAGGTCTTCCGGGGTGTCCACGCTCCAACTGCGGCAGTCGGTAGGTACCATACGGACTTTTTCGCCGTGTTCCAAAATGCGCATCATGTCCACGGATTCATAGATCTCCAGAGGGCTTTCCTCCATTTCATTGAAGCGCAGCAAATAATCCCGCCGGAAGGGGATGATGCAGACCTGCTTACGCATGGGGACCCTGTCGGCACCCTTCTTGCGCGAGGGGATCGGCTCGCGTGAAAAATAAAGCGCGTCGTTGTTGCGATCCACCACTACCTTGACCTCGTTGGGATCCTCAAACTCCTCCAGGGTATCCATTTCGGCCATCAGGTTGACCACGTTGATGGAAGCATCCTCCAGCATGGGGCGCACGGCGGCATCGATCATCTCCGGGCGCACCATTGGTTCGTCCCCCTGCACCATGACCACGATGTCGGCCCGCTGGCCGGTAGCAGCCTCTATCTTGAGCAGGGCCTCGGCCGTGCGGGTAGAACAGCGCACATGGTGGTCGCCGGTCATGACGCAGGGGAGCCCCGCGCCCTTGCAATAGTCCTCGATAATACTGTCACAGGTGGCGACCCAGGTGGAAGAAAGGGTCTTGCTCATGGCCGTACGAAAGGCCACATGCCCCACCATAGGGACATTGTGGATAAGTGCCAGTGGTTTGCCGGGATAACGGCTGGAACCCATCCGAGCCGGGATGATGGCAATGATATTCATATGTTCTCCTAGAGCTTTTTTGATTGAAACACTCTATGTTTCAATCCATACGCTGCCTACGCTTCGCGGGAAAAGCGCGGTTTTCCCGCTTGCTTACGGCGCGGGCGTCCGCTCTCGCGTCCACCAGAGCGACTGCCATTTTCAATGGCATCTCGCTCTTACTTGTGCCTGACTTGCTGTTCAGTCATCCGTGGGGACAAGGCAGCTCCCCTGCGCCTCCAATTCTGGATGCAGGTTTTTGTGTTCTGCCTCCATCACGCGCAGGATGCCCTGCCCCAAATCCACGGTGAGCGGTGGCACCAGTTTGCGCCCAACCTTGGGCATGAAGGCATAAGGGGTTATCTGGTAATGGCCGCTGTTGGGGTCGTGCTGATAGTTGATGGTCAGCTCCTGTCCCAGCATCTCGCCAATCATCTTGAAAAGGTCTGCCACACGCATGGGCTGGTTGCCAGAGATGATGATATTCTGATTTTCAAATTCCGGTGAAAGGATGGCAAGTGTGGCGGCCGAGGCATCATCGACATGTACATATTCGCGCAGAGCCGTGGGTGCACCGTAATAGGTGATGCTGCCAGTGGTCAGGGCTTCATGCACAAAACGGTGGATGGCATTACGCCTGTCAGTGCGTGGCCCGTACAGAGAACCGTAGCGCAGGATGGTATAGGACAGACCGTGCATGGCCTGGTAATTTTCTATATAGAGCTCGCAGGCCTGCTTGCTGCAACGGTAAAAACCGCCGGACTTGCCATACACATAGAGCGACGAGGCAAAGACATATCGCCGTACCCCTGCCCTACGGCAGGCTTCCAGCAGCATCACATTGCCCAACACATTGACGCGGGCTGTATCCACCGGGCGGGCATTGGCCTCGCCAATGTCGGCAATACCAGCATAATTGAAGACCATTTCGGCCCCAGCCACAGCACGAGCCACAAGCTCCTCATCCAGAATATCGCCCGTGAGCATGGACTGGTCGTCACGCAACCACGGTGAGGGAGACAAATCTACAATAGTGACCGCATGGCCAGCCTCGGAGAGCTTGTCACAAATATGTGAGCCCAAAAAGCCTGAACCGCCAAAAACCGTTATGTTCACAGGCTTCCCTCCATGCGGGGACGCTCTGCCCCCTGCCACAAAAAGACCGTATCAATGCCGTAGGCAATAAAGCGGCAGCCCGCGGCTACCTGCCGCTTCAGTTCTGCCGGGTCTGGCTGCACAATGTGCAGCCCCATGCGGGCCTTGTGCTTGCGGCAAGCGGCCTCAATACGGGCCATGGCTTCCACGAAACGGGGATGCGTAAACTGCCCTGTCAGCCCCATACTGCCGGAAAGGTCATACGGCCCCACCATGATGGCATCCAGCCGGGGATGGGTCAGGATGGAGTCCAGCTCTTCCACGGCCCGGATATGCTCAATCTGCGCCACCAAAAATATCTGCGGTGCAATGTCGGCACGGTAGGCGTCAAAGTCCTTGCCAAAGGCATTGGCCCGGCAATAGCCAACACCCCGGTATTCCGGGGCAGCCTCGCCCGCGCTACGCCAGTTGTCCTGCCCCGGATATGTAGCCCAGTCTATGGCATGGTCAAGCTGGGCGCGGCTTTCGATCATGGGAAAAATCAGTCCCTGCGCTCCGGCCTCCAGCGCGGTCTTGATGTGGGTTTTTCCTACTTCGGGCAGACGGGCAAAGGGGACAGCCCCCCCGCACTGGATAGCCCGAATGACGTCCGGCAGACCAGTGCGCCCAAAGGAGCCGTGCTCCATATCCACAGCCACCCAGTCATAGCCAGCGCGGGCCATCAGCTCTGCCACGTCAGCCGAAGGCAGTTGCAGCCATGTGCCCACGGTGGGCTTGTCAGCGGCCAGTTGTGCGCGAATTTCGTCAAGAGTTATCATAAAGTCTCCATCGCAGTCAGGATAGCGCGTGGCAGCGCAAGACGCAATATATCGACCGGCCAGTGTAGAAGGGATATACATGTGTCAGGGCAGGCGTGCAGGATGACAGCCTACCTCAGCCAGCAGGGCGGTGAGTGGTCTGCCCAACAGGAAAGGCAATACGTCTGCCGGTACGGCAGCACGACTTTGTGACAGCTCCCGCCATGCAGCATCAAGGCGTACCAGTTCTGTCAGTTGGGTGCGGATCTCGGCGGTGTCCGCTGCTCCTTCTTCTCCGGCGACCACATGTTTGCCACGGGGTTTGTAGCCCAGGCGGGCGGCCAGATCAAGGCATTCCCCTGCCGGACAGGCCGCCTCATGTGCGGCTGCAAGCTCTTGCCAGACGGCAGCCGCTTGGGGAGGCAAAACTTCCGCTGGCAGGGCAGCCAACAGTCCGGCCCTGTCCAGCATCTTACCCGTGGCAAGGCATTCCTGCAGCGGGCTGGTATCCATGCAGGACAAAAGGCTGCACTGCACAGGCCGTTGCTGATAGATAGTACAGAAAGCCCCCCCTGTACTGCCTGTTCCCTGTTCCAGGCAGGGACAACGCCAGGGATGCGCCTGATGTGAGGCATCCGTACGCCAGTGTGCCAACTTGAGCATTTCGGCTGCCAAGGGGCGCACAAGCCCACGGGCGTCATCCCGTGCCCACTCCCCGGTGCGTAGGCAGACCAGTTGTTCCAGTTGCAATGGCCCTGTTGCCACAAGGGTGGCATCCTCGACCATCAGGGTCGGTCCGCCACGCAGACAGCACAGCCCACAGCGGCGGCACACATCCTCTGTCATAATCACTCCTTTCCTCCGGCTGGCCCGGACTGCACAAGGGCATCATCCCCAAAGCGGCGGCCATAACGCCTGTTGAGCCAGCGTGAAAACTTTTCCATATAGTAATAATAGACCGGCGTGATATAGAGGGTAACGATCTGGGAGAAGCACAGCCCCCCCACAACAGCCAGCCCCAAGGGACGCCGGGCCTCTGCTCCGGCCCCCATGCCGATGGCGATGGGTAAGGCCCCCATCAGGGCAGCCACGGTGGTCATCATGATGGGGCGAAAACGCACATGGCAGCCCTCGGTAATGGCAGCCAACGGGTCGGTGGCGGGATTGTGCCGCTGGGCTTCCAGGGCAAAGTCCAGCATCATGATGGCATTTTTTTTGACTATGCCGAGCAACATGATGACGCCCACAAAACCATAGAGGTCAAGCTCCATCCCGAAAAGCCAAAGTGTGGCCAAGGCCCCGAAACCCGCAGAAGGCAGACCGGAAAGGATGGTCAGCGGGTGGATGAAACTTTCGTAAAGGATGCCCAAAACAAGATAGATGACGACCACGGCCAGCAGCAGCAACCAGCCCATGCCCTGTAAGGAAGCCTGAAAGGCCTGGGCCGTCCCCTGAGACTCGGCTGAGATGCTGTCCGGCAACAGGGGATGGGCCGTAGACTCCACGGCTTCCACGGCTTCACTCAGTGCCACGCCCGGCCGCAGGTTGTACGAGATGGTCACTGCCGGGAACTGCCCGTTATGATTGACTGCAATGGGGCCTACGCCCGGTGTGAGACTGGCCAGGGTACTGAGAGGGACCAGCTCCCCGCGAGACGAGCGCACATACAGACGTGACAGGGCAGAGCTGTCCTGCTGGAAACGTTTTTGCAGTTCCACAAAAACGGTATAGTCATTACTGGGAGCATAGATAGTTGAAATTTCCCGTGAGCCATAGGCCGATTGCAGGGCAAGCTCTATCTGCTGCGGGCTCACCCCCAGCGCGGCGGCCCGGTTGCGGTCAATGGTCACGCGCAATTCGGGGTTGCGTATTTGGAGATCACTGTTGACATCCTGGATCTGGGGCAAAGAGCGCAGTGCGGCCTCTACCTTTTGGGCACTGTCATAGAGGGCCTCTATGTCCGGCCCGAACATGGTGTACTGGTACAAAGCCTTGGAAGAGCGTCCCCCCACATTGATGGCCGGAGGAACCCGCAGGAAAACCCGCAGGGCAGGAGAGGTATTCAGTTCCTTGCGCAGACGCTCTGCCACGGTTCCGATGGAGGGGCGTTCCCCGTGCGGTTTGGTGTAGAGCAGCAGCGTGCCGTTGTTCATGCTTTGGCTGGAGCCGACAATACCCACAATGGAGTTGAAACGGTCGATATGGGGATGGTCACGCAAAATACTGTCCAGACTGTGTTGCGCCTTTTGCATCCCCTGGAAGGAGATACCCTGTTCGGCTTCGGTAACACCTATCAGGAAGCCCATATCTTCTGTGGGCAAGAAGCCCTTGGGCATAACCACGCCCAACCAGCCGGTGATGACGATCAGCACCAGCGAGGCCATCAGGGTGGCAAAACGTCTGCGCAATACCCAGTCCAGAGAACGGGCATAGAGGGCCGCCAGCCTGTCGAACATCCGTTCAAGTGCGCCGTACAATCCTTCATGCCCCGGTTTGTGCTGTTGCCCAGCCTTGAGGAAATAGGCACAGAGCATGGGAGTCAGCGTCAGCGAAACCACACCGGAACAGAGGATGGCCGTTATGATGACCACGGCAAACTCATTGAACAGCCGCCCCACGATGCCACCCATGAACAGTACAGGCAGGAAGACTGCCGCCAGCGAGATGGTCATGGAGACAATGGTGAAGCCAATTTCACGAGAACCATCAAAAGCCGCCGAAAGTGGATCCTTGCCCATTTCCTGATGGCGGACAATGTTTTCAAGCATGACAATGGCGTCATCCACCACAAAGCCCACGGCCAGCGTCAGGGCCATGAGCGAGAGGTTGTTCAGGCTGTATCCGCACACGGCCATGATGGCAAAGGTGGATATGACCGACATGGGCAGAGCCAGGCTGGGGATGATGGTGGCGGGCAGGTTGCGAAGGAACAGAAAGATGACCAGCACCACCAGAAAAACCGTCAGCACGAGGGTGAACTGTACTTCGGCCACGGATTCTCGGATAGTTTCCGAGCGGTCGTATTGTACTTCAACCGTAACCGATGGCGGCAGTTGTTGTTGCAATCCCGGCAGGAGTGCACGAATGGCGTCCACCACCTCCACGGTATTGCTGCCGGGCTGGCGTTCCACGGCCAGGGTGATGCAGGGCGCGCCATTGGTCCCCCATGCGATCTGCTTGTCCTGCTCAACGCCGTCCACCACCTCACCCAGATCACGCAAACGCACGGGGGCACCATTGCGGTAGGCCACGACCGTATCCTGAAAGGTGCGCGCATCAAACATCTGCCCGGATGCCTTGATGGAGCGTGAACGCTCCTGCCCCTCCAGCGAACCTGTGGGCAGCATGGAGTTGGCCGCAGCTACAGCATCTGCCACTTCGTCAATGCCCAAGCCGCGTGTGGCAAGCTCATCAGGGTCAAGCTGGACACGCACCGCGTATTTTTTCTGTCCGTAGATAATAACCTGTGCTACCCCCGCCACCATGGAGAGTCGCTGGCCGATAAGCGTATCCGCATATTCGTTAAGACGGTAGAGCGGCAGGGTATCGGAAGAAACTCGCAGGTAAAAGATGGGCATATCCGCCGGGTTGACCTTGCGAAAGCTGGGCGGTGTGGTCATGCTGACAGGCAGCCGGCGTTGAGCCAGACCAATGGCGGATTGCACGTCCAGGGCTGCGGCGTCAATATCGCGATCCAGGTCAAACTGGATGGTAATGCGGGTACGGCCTGCCGCATTGACCGAGGAAATGGAATTGATGCCCGCAATGGTAAAAAGTTCCTTTTCCAGCGGAGTTGCCACGGAGGCGGCCATGGTTTCCGGGTCTGCACCAGACAGGTCTGCCCTGACCTGGATAGTAGGAAAGTCCACATTGGGGAGCTGGTTGACAGGTAGGCTCCTGTAGCCGGCAGCACCGAAAAAAAGCATGCCAAGCATCAGCAGCACCGTGGCCACGGGACGGCGGATGAAAAGAGCGGCGATGTTCATGCCTCTGATTATGCTGGCAGCCCAGCCGCGAGACAAGAAAAAAATGTGCAGAGAACTGAAAAAAGGAGACGGTGCAGCAGCCTGATCGATGTGGCTTGGGGTTATGTCAGACGACAAGCCGTAATCCGAGACAGCAAACCCACAGGCTCAGGCCACCCAGTATGGTTCCTTGTCGGATAAGGGCACAGAGGGCGTGCAAACGGGCAGTATCCCAGGGCGAGGCTTCTGACTGCGGCGGGCCAAGCCACGGTTTTTGTACCATTTGACCAAAATAGACCGATGGCCCGGCCATGCGCGCTCCACACAGCCAGGCACAGGCAGCCATACTCCAGCCTGAGTTGGGGCTGGGCATCCCCTTTGCCTGACTGGCCAGCACACGAACCCCCGGCCAGTGTCCTGACCAGATACGGTCGGCAGCTCGCCAGTGTTGCAGCACAGTGTCTGTCAGCCAGAGTAAAGCTGCCGACAGGCGTGCCGGGATAAAAGCCAGCATATCGTCTGCCCGTGCCCCGGCCCAGCCCAACCAACGCCAGCGCGGGGTCAGATAGCCCCACATGGAATCTGTGGTGCTGACAGCCTTGTAGAGCCACAGTCCTACAGGCCCGGTCAGCAAAAGCCAGAAAAACGGGGCGACCACGGCATCGGTAAAATTTTCCGAAAGGGTGTCGGCCAGGGTTTTTCGCATCAGGGGGCGGTCCATCTGGCTGGTGTCACGGCTCACCAGCCATGAAAGGGCTTCACGTCCCCCGGCAAGGGAGCATGTCTCCACCCGGCGCAGAACAATGCTGCCAGTACGCAGCAAACTGCCCGCAGCCAGCCCGGCCCAGGCCAGGTAGATGGCTGCCAGTGTCCCCAGCAGAGGCAGTGCCAGGCACAGGCGTACTACAAAAGCGGTCACTGCCAAAAGGCACAGCAGGCAAACCAGCCCTGCCAGTCGCCCGCGCAGGGACAAGCCAGAGCAAGTCGTATTTTCAGCATTATCCTGTCTGACTGTCATCCAGTGCCGGGCCGGGCCTTCCAGCCAGTGCAGTAGCCGCCCCAATGCACAGACCGGATGCGGCCACGGCAGCCGTGGGTCACCAAGACAAAGGTCAAGCAACAAGGCCAGTGGGGCCAGCCACCAGCAATCCCAGACGGAAAAGGGGAAAAGACAGGAAACGATGTTGCCCATCAGCTCCACGTCTCCAGCAGACCGGTACGCGACAGAGCCGCATAGAGCACAATGCCCGCAGCCGTAGCAAGATTGATACTGCGGACACCCCCTTCACGCATGGGGATACGCACATGATGCGGCGTAGCTGCCAAAAGCTCCTGCGGCAGACCTCGTGTTTCCGGGCCAAACACAAGGGCGTCATCTGCCGCAAAGGCAAAATGCTGCAACGGTGTGGGCTGATGGCTGGAACGGGCTGTGGTCATAACCCAGCGTTCATTGCCGGGGCGATTGGGCCTTGTGGCAAATGCAGACCAGCTTGGCCAGGTGACAAGGATCACATTGGGCCAATAGTCCAGGCCAGCCCGTTTAAGATAACGGTCTTCCAGCTTGAAACCCAGCGGCTCGATAAGGTGGAGTTCTGTACCGGTGGCTGCACACAGGCGCGCTACATTCCCGGTATTGGGTGGTATTTCCGGTTCAAACAGGACGATCCGTGGCATCCAAGTTACTCCTGTTCTGGCAGATCCACGCTGCCGACAAGGCCCGGTTTGGTCTGGCAGACCACACGAATATCTCTGGATCCATAGCCGCCATCATCCAGTGTGGCAAATATGTCAGATTCCGTTACCTCAAGTTCGATCCCCTCAACTCCCAGTTCCGCCAGATGGGCAGAAAGCACTTCTGTGGCGCGGGACTTTGCCGCTGCCAGATTGAAAGCCTTGTCGACAGGTTCTTCCAGCTCAAGTGTGGGGACGCGCAAGAACCTGCGCCCGGTGTCAGCATACAGTTCAAGACTGTGGCTGGGCAGGGTGAGTGCGGCCCCCACGGCATTGGCCACAGCAGTATGGGGTGGGCAGTTAACCGGTAAGCCCATTGCCTGTTCCAGTCGCTCGCGCAGACAATGGGCTGGGCCTCCCACCAGCCAGACCCGCGTGGGACGAACCGCGTGGGCAGCGCGTAACGCAGCCAGGGTATAAATGGGCCGGGCATTGATCCGCTGCAAAAGACTGTCAGCTCCTTCCCGAATTTGGCGCATGGCGTCGTCCACAGCCAGACGGACTAGAGTTTCAGGATCAAGGCCGTGCCGTGCTGCCAAACCTGCCAGACTATCCTGTGAAGCTGACACGTTACCACGCCCTTCCAGCCCGGTTACAGTCCTGGCCGCATCCAGAACATTGAGGGCATCAAGCAGGGTTGGCCTCTGCCCGCCAAAGGCTGCTGCCGGGCCGTAGCGTTCCGGCCCTACAGCAACGAGCAGGCTGTCGCCCTGCCTGACGGGACGGAGACAGGAATCCCCTCCCACACCAATGGAGTGGCAGGCCAAGGCCCGTACCAGAGTACGCCGTCCCAGCAAAGACATACCATCGCGCTCCATGACCGGCGAACCGTACAAAAGAAGAGCCATATCCGTTGTTGTACCGCCCATGTCAAGGAGAAGGGCGCACTCTTCTGCACTTGTTGGGCACAGGGCCATGACGCCCATAACGCTGGCTGCCGGGCCGGACAGGATGGACTGTACCGGTGACTGCCGGGCAACAGCAAGGGGCATCGCGCCACCGTCAGCCTTGAGCAGACGGGGAGCAGCAGAGATACCAGCTCCTGCAAGGGCAGCCTCAACAGCATCCAGAAAGGTATTTTGCAGATTGGCCACAGCAGCATTGAAATAGGCCGTGGCGATGCGTCGGGGGAAATTGAGCTGCCCCGAAAAGCTGTGACCCATGCTCACGGGCAGACCGGAAGCCGTATGGGCAGCCACAGCCATACGTTTTTCATGGGCAGGTTCGCGGGGAGAAAACTTGCTCACGCAGGCTATGGCATCCACGCCCTGCTGTGCCCACTGTGCAGCCGCATGTGTCAACGGGGTCAGATCCAGTGGGCTGACTTCTGTACCACGGTGATCCAGGCCCCCCGGCACGATGCAGACATGTTCCCCCAGCGCAAAACGCTCTGGCCGCAAACCAGGCCCGGCCGCCAGGGCCAGACCAACCGTATCAGCCCTGCCCTGTACCAGCGCATTGACAGCCAGTGTAGCACCTATACTGACACTTGCCGCCGTGTCCAGATCCTTTTCACAGCCCGTTGCCTGTGCTTCGCTGCGCAGGGCGTCCAATGCCTGTCTGATAGTTGCGGGGAGATCCGCATGGTTCGTCCTGACCTTGGCTGCTGCTGCCAGATGCCAGCGTCCGGCGTACTCTTCCCGCAGCAGGACAGCATCCGTGTGAGTTCCACCCGCATCAATGCCAAGAAGCCCCCGCATCATCCCCCCCTCGTATCGTACAAACGGTAACAGCGACTGGCTGACCGCTATCCGGCCAAACGTACCTGATTGAGCACTGTCAGCCGGGCCAGCATGGAGTGCAGGGCTTGCCTCAGCTTACGCCCTGTCTCATCAGTCATGTCCGCCAACACTTCATCAAGAGCCTTACCCAAGGCTTTTTCGATGTAGGCCATATTCTTTTCGACAATCTTCCGACGATTTTTTTCCGTAAGCAGAAAACTCGGCAGACGACGCTTCCACAAAAAGCCTTTGGCAACCTTGCCAAGCCCCCAAACACCGGCAAAGGCCACACCTCCTCCCAGTACCGCCGAAACAGGTTCGCCGGTATGGGCGATGGCTCCGCCCACGGCATAGGCAGCAATGCCCGGCAAAACAGCCGTGGCCATAAAATCCATGATGTTGAGAAAGGCCAGACGTGTTACCTTGACACTGACGGCATCCAGAAAATCCTGTGTAAGGCTGCGGGCAGAAAAGGCAAAGCGCGGGGTCAGAAAAACCCCGTTTTCCTTGAGCCAAACCCTGAAGCGTTGTTGCAGTTCAAATTCCAGTTCTGTACGCAGTGCCTCTGTTTTTTCACTGATGACAGTCAGCAGACCCGTGTCACCCCGGATATTATCACTGAAGGCTTTTTCCAGCTCCTGTACTGTCCTGCTGTTTTTCTGGGCGTCCTCCAGTACAGGCATGATGTCCCGCTCCACTATACGTTCGGTACAGAGACGTACGATCTGGCTGGCCTGGCGTGCAAAGAGACTGCGTACCGTGCTGCACGCTTCTTCGGCAAAGTTTTCTAGCTTTTCCTCCAGCAGGGCCCGAACCCTGACATGCGAAGCAGAAAGAAGAGGATAGAGGGCCAAGCCACAGGCAATATCCTCATAGGTGCGGCGGCTGACGGTGCAGGTGGCCGCCGGGAATATCTCGCTTGCCATCTGGCTGACAAAGAACCAGCGGCTGCTGCCACCCGTGAGGATGACTTTGTGGATGTCACGACTGTCTCCCGCCGCACGTAGGATGGTCTTGAACCACGAAAGAAGCCCGATACGCCGCCCTTCCAGCATGTCGCGGGCTTCGGGACTGAGTCCCCCCTGTCCCAGATAGGGAGCCAGCATTTCCAGCATGGCCGGGGTTGCCGTATAATTTTCGGCATCACGGATAAAGGACTCCAGGCTGTAGCCATGCACATAGCTTTCACGGGCCTGTCCAGATTTGTCGCGCCAGGTGGCCCGAAGGACCACGCCCCTTTTTTCTGCTTCTGCCGGGGTTGCGTCTTGCCCATGTGTATCCTGGGCTTTGCCAGTGTCTGCCTGTGCTGCTCGTATCAGTCGGGCCTGGGCTTCGGAAAAACGCTCTTTTTCACCCTTGCAGACTATCCAGTGAATAAAATAGGTACTGTCCGAGACCGGGGCCTCGCGGGCAAAGTCGGTATCGTGGGCACAAAAGACCTGAAAAAAAAGGTCATCAAACAGCCGCCCGCCAAACAGGGCATCACCATTACTCTGGAGTACTTCCATCCGCTCCAGGGTGGTGAAATCACAGGTACCACCACCAAAGTCTAGGATCAGGGCCTTGCTCTCCACATCCTCAATGTCCAGTGCTCCCGTTTGCAAACAGGAAATCAGGGCAGCATCGGATTCGCGTACAAAGGAAGGACGGGGCCACCCTGCATCCAGAAAACAGCGGGCAAGATTGAGGCTGAAGTCTTCACGGGTGCGTGAGGGCATACCTACATAGACCAGGCTGTCCGGCTCCAGTGTTCCTTCGGGCAGAGCCACGCGCAGACCATGCAGGAAATCTGTCATCCAGCGTATGGCCTCACTGTGACCGTGGGCGATTTCGGGCTTGAACTGGCAACGCAGCTCGCGGCGTCCCTGCTGGGCACGGTTGGTGTGGTATTCGCTTTCTGCGATATTCCCCACCAGCAGCGGCTTGTTATCCTCATAAAGGACCACGGTGGCAATACCGCCGGAATTATCGCTGATACGAGGCAGGATAAGCGGTTTTGGCGCGTGGGAAGTACCGTCTGAACCATAGATATAGGTATTGCTGGTACCCATGTCCATGCCAAGGATTTTCATGCCTCGCCCCCAGTCATGCGTTGCACATATCCCTTGCATACCTTGCCATCCGCTTCAGACCATGGCTTGAGGATACGGCAGAGGTCACCATCTGCCACAAGGCCAACCATATCGTAAAGGCGTTCATGCTCCGTACTCTTCCAGACAAGACTGCTTACCTCTCCACCACGGGCGCGGGCAGTGGCGTAGCCTACCTCTGCCAGCTTGTCCGCCAGAAAGGCAGCATCGTCTGATGGCAAGGTATCAAGCATGGCAATGACTTCCAGTGCCAGCGGGCAGTCGTGACGCGGACATTTGTTCGGATCTGCCGGTGGAGCTTCACGACCGTCCAGCCTGGCCAAACGCGTGTCAAGCTGGGCCAGCCTCCCGAAAAGCTCCTGCAGGAGTGCCATACGAGCTTCGATCTGCTGTTGCAGGTCTGCCCGGAAGGCCACGACATCCAGCGAAACAACTTTCTTGGAGAGCAGGACAAACAGTATCCCTGCTCCCAGCAGTAAATAGAGCTTTTTGAAAGGATTGAGGGCAGACAGGCCGCCAAAGATGGCCCCCCGGATACTCGTCCATGAAGCAAGGCTGAGCATACCGCCCAAAAGATCCAGTGCAAACTTGCCCAGGGCCCCTAATCCCAGGAAGGCTAATGCCTTGTTCCGCGCCTTGGGGTGGGAGGCCAGATATTCCGAAAGCCAGCACATGCCCCAAATGGTGAAAACGCGGATGATTTCTCCGCCCACACCAAGCCAGTCCATGAGCGTAGCCAAAACCCCACCCAACAGATAACCCGTAAAAATGATCCCACCCAAGGAGACCCATGAGGCCCGCTTTTGGTAAAGGCTGGCTGTAGAAAAATCTGGCAGACGGCGGGCCGTGTCCCAGCGCAGGTCATCACGCCAGACTCCCTGCTTGCCATAGGGAGCGGCACAGTCGTCCACTATGGCTTTTTTGAGGTCATACAGGGCCTGGGCGTGACGGGCATGGTCATGAGGGGCTTCAGCGATGGCTTTGGCTGTGGCTTCGGCCCATTGCCTGGCCTTGCTGGCGGTATCGGCAACCGAACCTTTGGAGCTGTCCAGCACCTCTGTTGCGAGATGTGCAGAATGGACATCGGTCTGAAGCGGGGGGCTTTCTGGCTGAGGTTCTGACGGGAGGCTGGGGGAATGTTGTCGCTGCATGACTGCTCCGGCAAACTGTGGATAGCTGGCAAGGTACAGCTTTGTGTCAATGTAATCATGTGCCGTCAGGGACGCAAGGGCAAGGATGGACGTATACGTATGCCTGCGTGCAGGCTGGCAGACGCTTGCTGCCCGGGCGGGCATGCGTTATTATCCTTGCAGAATCCTGTGTGCCACTGACAGCTATACATACGCTGTATGTGGTGGCAACCCAAACAGTGAGGTATATCCATGCCCCAACCATGCCCCTGCGGCAGCGGCAAAGAGCTTGAAACCTGCTGTGGCCCGGCCGTGGAGGGTACTGTCTGGCCGGAAACGGCTGAGGCACTGATGCGCTCGCGCTATGCCGCATATGCCATGCAGCGTTATGACTGGCTGTTGGAAAGTACCCATCCCGACTATCGCGAAGGGATCTCTCTTGAAAGGCTGGCCGAACAGGGCAAGGATGTCCACTGGCTTCGGCTTGAAATCGTAGACTGCCAGAATGACAAGCCCCTTGGCAAAAATGGCGAATATTACGATGTAGTGGACTTCTGTGCCTATTACGAACTGGATGGGATCCCCCGTCAGTTGGGTGAGCGCAGTTTCTTTGCCCGCAAGGATGATAGGATCTATTATGTGGACGGTGTTCCCCTGCAGCGGCAGGCCTATCGCCGTCCCGCTCCCAAGGTGGGACGCAATGACGCCTGTCCCTGCGGCAGCGGTAAAAAATACAAGAAGTGTTGCGGCGCGTTGGAGCGAGCGTGAGTACACAGCTCCCATTGATGGCTATCCGACGTTTTTGTCTGGAGTGTCAGGGGGGGTCCCCAAGATCTGTGCGCATCTGCCCTGATGCTGCATGTCCGCTTTGGACATGGCGGCTGGCAGCTCTGCCCGGTGAAGGCCCTCAGGAAGAGGACAAAACCAGCATTCTGCGTGCGGCCTTTCGCGCTGTGCGTCGCCAGTGCCTGGCTTGTGCCGGGCATCGCCGCGATGTGCGGACTTGTTCAGCCCGTGAGGGTTGCTCTCTCTGGAGCTGCCGCTTTGGTGTGCATCCCAAAACCTATAAAGCTGTACGTCGTCGTTTTTTTGCCCCCAAGGCTCTGAGTCTTTTTTGAAAATCATTCCAAACCGTCCCCTGCCGGACAGCTGGAGGAAGCTATGTCACATACACTGGAATGGTCGCGCGCCTGGAGCGGTCGCCTCACTGGTATCGATGCCTCTGCACCTCTGCCGGAACTGTCGGCCCTGGTGGAACGTTTGCGGCGGGAATGCGCCGCCGGGGAACTGCCTTTCCTGACCATGCCTTACCGGGCCAGACTGGAGGCTGACATGGCCACGGTATTGCCGCGTGTGCAGCGGTACAAGCATATGCTGGTCTTGGGCATTGGCGGTTCGGCTCTGGGCGCACGGGCCATGCAGCAAGCCTTTGCGCCGGGGCAGGACGGGCCGGAGCATGAAGGCCCGTCACTCTGGATCGCCGACAATGTTTGTGCCGATAGATTTGAGGCCCTGCTGACGAAGCTCAAGGCCGAGGAAAGCGTGGTAGTCTGTATCAGCAAATCCGGTGGCACCATAGAGACCCTGGCCCAGTATTTTCTGGTGCGGGACTGGCTCAGGGCCGCGCTGGGTGAGGCCTGGCGCGAACACATGGTAGTTGTTACCGACCAGCAAAAAGGATTTTTGCGTGAAGAGGCCCGACAGCATGACCTGCTTTCGCTGGAAGTGCCGGATTTCCTCGGTGGTCGTTATTCTGCCCTCTCGGCTGTAGGCCTTCTTCCCGCCGCTTTCTTGGGGATTGACTGGCAGGCTCTGCTGGACGGGGCCTGGGATGTGGCCCGGCCACTGGTGGAAGACGCGGCCAACCTGGGGCAGCATCCCTCGCTGGCTCTTGCCCGCTGGGCCAAGGCATTGGAAGACCATGGCTACAGCCAACTGATCTTTTTCTGCTATATCCCCCAATGGGCCACCTACGGGCCGTGGTTTGCCCAGCTTTGGGCCGAAAGCCTTGGTAAACAGGGTAAGGGCACTCAGCCTGTCCCTGCCATTGGCGTTACTGACCAACATTCGGTCAACCAGATGTTTCTGGACGGCCAGCGCGACAAGGGTTGCATCTTTCTGACCAATGCCCGGCCGCCACAGGGTCGCAGCTTCGGGCAGGATTTGCCTGAAAAGTGGGCGTGGTTGCGCGGTAAGCCCTTTGGCAGCCTTCTGGAGGCCGAAGGTCTTGGCACGCGCATGGCCCTTTGCAAGAACGATGTACCGCTGGTACATGTGGAGATGGGGGATATTGGCCCTCGGGCCGCAGGCTCGTTGATGCTGCTGCTGGAAGCGGCCACGGTCTTCACCGGTTGGCTGATGGGTATTGACCCGCTGGATCAGCCTGCCGTGGAGCTGGGCAAACGGCTTGCCAATGCCCGCTTGGGTGCGCCGGGTTATGCCGCAGAAGAAGCAGACCTCGCCGCCTATCTGGCAACGCCGCCACAGCGGCAAGGCTTCTGATCCAGCAGCCGCATCATTGCGGACAGACCGCACCATGACTGAGACGACACAACGTATGCCAGCGGAAGCAGGGGAAGGGCACAGCCCTTCCCCTCCGGTGGAAGCCGCGTTGCCCCTGAGCTATGCCCGTACCCTTTCCTGGGTATCACTGGTATTGATACTGCTGACAACCCTGGGGCTGTCCTTTTTCATTTCCAGTTCGGTACGCGAGACCCTGCTGACCCGGCAGGAGGGCTTTGCCCGGGTGCTGGCACAAAATCTCAATAGCCAGATATTTCGGCGTTTCGCGTTGCCGACCATTCTTGCCAATGGCCGTATAGCCCTGCGCCAGTCCAGCCAGTATGAGCATCTGGACAGGGTCGTGCAGTCTGTCATCCAGGGGCTGCCATTGGAGCGTTTGCGCATATACGATTTTTCTCGGCGCGTGGCCTATTCTACACAGCGGGAGGAATTGGGCAGAGCCGGCATGTCCCCCCCCTATCTGGACGAGGTTTTGCATGGCGTGAGCCCACGGGCAGAAATCATCTCCACCATCCCAGCCTGGCAGGCTATCTTTAACCTCCCCCTGAGGCCGGGGACGTTTGTCCTGCGGATCGTCTGCCCCTTGCGGAGTGATGTTCCCCTGCGTGAAGGGGAGCCCCCCTCTGTCATGGGTGCGCTGGAACTGACCCAGGACATCACCGACGATTACGAACAGGTTTTGGTCTTCCAGGGCATCATTGTGGTCATGTGCCTCCTGTCCTCGGTGATCCTGTTTGCTCTGCTACTGATGCTCATCCAGAGGGCCGAACGGGTACTGGCCGAACGCATCCAGAAAAACCGCCAGCTTGAGCAGGAACTGAACAGTAGTGAGCGTCTGGCCAGCATGGGGCGGGTAGTGGCCAGTATAGCCCATGAAATACGCAACCCACTGGGTATAATCCGATCCAGCGCGGAATTGCTGCGCGGTCGTAATGATAAGGCCGATGTGAGTACCATGCGTATCCTGACGGCCATATATGATGAATCCGTCCGCCTTTCGCAGACTGTCAACGATTTTCTGGACTACGCCCGGCCGCGTCAGCACCGGCAGGATCTTGTGGATCTGAATCTGGTGCTGGATCAGGTCATGGCCTTTCTGGAAGGAGAGTTTGCCCGCCACAACGTGGCCGTGGAGCGCAGCCTTGAACCGGGGCTTTTTGTAGTGGGTGACAAGGATCTGCTTTACCGTGCCTATTACAATATCCTTGTCAATGGTCAACAGGCTATGGACGGGCCGGGCATCATCCATATTGTTGGTAAACGGATGCAGGTTGATGGCACAGACTGGGTTTGTCTAGAATTTCTGGATTCCGGCCCGGGTTTTGACATGGCTGTCCTCCCGAACCTGCTTGACCCCTTCTATACTACCAAGGATGGTGGGACCGGACTCGGTCTCCCCATAGTCCAGTCCATCATAACAAGCCATGGCGGCCGTATTGAGCTTGAAAACGGTTCCGAGGGTGGTGCGCTGGTACGTGTACTCCTGCCAGCCTCACCGTCATTGGCCGAGGGATACCATGAATGACAACGCACATATTCTGATAATTGACGACGAAAAAAACTATCTGCTGGTCTTGCAGACTCTGCTTGAAGACGAGGGCTACAAGGTCACGGCCATCAGTGACCCTGAAACCGCATTGGCTTTCCTTGGAGAAAGCGAGGTGGACGTGGTCGTGACCGACATGAAGATGCCCAAGATCAGTGGTCGCGAAGTTCTGCAACACGTCAAGAAGACATGGCCTTATATCCCCGTACTGATAATGACGGCATTTGGATCTATTGAAAGCGCAGTGGAGGTCATGAAGTACGGGGCTTTTGACTATATTACAAAGCCTTTTTCCAATGATGAACTTTTGCTTTCCATCCACAATGCCACAGAACTGGCCCGCGCTCACCGCCAATATCGTCTGCTGCAGGAAGCCATGGAAGAACGCTATGGCATGCACAAGATAGTTGGGCGCAGTCGGGCGATCCGTGATGTGCTGGTCATGGTGGAGCGCGCTGCGCCCAGCCGTTCCACAGTTCTCATTACCGGCGAATCCGGCACTGGCAAGGAGCTGGTGGCCCGTGCCATCCACTATGCCAGTCCCCGCAAGGACAAGCCCTTTATCTCGGTCAACTGCATGGCTCTCAATCCGGGGGTGCTGGAAAGCGAACTGTTCGGGCATGAAAAAGGCTCCTTTACAGGGGCTGTGGCCATGCGCCGGGGCCGTTTTGAGCAGGCCAACGGCGGCACGCTCTTTCTGGATGAGATTGCCGAACTGACGCCAGACCTGCAGGTCAAGCTCCTGCGCGTTCTTCAGGAACGCCGTTTTGAAAGGGTAGGAGGCGGTGGCGAGATAGAGGTTGATATTCGGGTCGTTGCTGCCACCAATAAGGATCTGGCTGCCCTGGTCGAAAAGGGGACTTTTCGCGATGACCTCTACTATCGGCTGAACGTGGTTCAGGTACCCCTGCCCCCCCTGCGGGAACGGCGTGAGGACATCCCACTCCTGGTGGCCCATTTTGTGGAAAAGGTGACTGCCGACAACAATATGCCAAACAAGACCTTTTCTACCGAGGCCATCAACTATCTCTGTGGCTACGAATGGCCGGGCAATATCCGCCAGTTGGAAAACGTGGTGGAGAGCTGTCTGGTGCTGGTACCCGGCAATGTCATTGAGGTGGACAACTTGCCGCCGGAGATACGGGATGAGGACTCCCAGTTCAAAAGCGCGGTGGATCTTTTGCCGGTGCAGCTTGACCTTGCAGACACGCTGGAAAAAATCGAGGCAGCACTCATCCGGCGTGCCCTGGTACGGGCCGGGCTGGTACAGGTCAAGGCTGCGGAATATCTGGGGATCTCCAAGAGTCTTTTGCAGTACAAGCTCAAGAAATACGCCATTACCGGGCACTAATGTAGTTGGGAGCCAACGTCTGCGACAAGTAAAACAAAACACTTAAAAGATTGAGCAAAACAATGCATTACAACGCCACATCCTGACTTTTCGTTGTTATAGAACATATTGAAATATACGGATAAAAAATGGACATTCCTGCTGAATACCCGCAAAAATACCCACAAAATAAAAAGATCCAAAAAAATTTTGCTGGACGTGATGGATAAGCTCCTTACCGAGATTCTCGGCAAATACCGAAGCTGATACCCAGTGGCAAGCCATGGACGGAGCTTTACTGCAAGCTCCTACGCGCTCTCAAAAAATCAACGGCTGACAGTCTTGAGTGCTACCCGACCGGCAGAGGCCGAAGCAGCAACAAAATTCATGTCCATGCGGATGGTCAGGCGTAAAAGAGCAGGCTGGGATGACAACTTCCTGCTCTCCGTTCTGGCTGCTACTCCTGCCTTTTGATTTCATGCGATTGCCCTGAACCGGATGAACCTTTTTTTCACAGCAGTGATTGAAAATCCAAACAGTTTTTGCCGCTTGACCTTTCTGCCCTGTCTGTATAAGACGTATCATGGATAACGCTCCTCTTTCGGTAATAAAAATATGGTGCAAGGAGTAAGCATGTCTCACGAACGCATGACACACTTGTTGAACAAGCAACGTAGCTTTTTGCCGCCGGAACATGGCAAAACTTCTGCCTGGATAAGCGGTGCGGATGAGTATGAAGCCATTTGCCAGCAGGCCCTGGCAGACCCGCAGGATTTTTGGAACGCACGAGCTTCGTTGCTGCTACACTGGTTCAAGCGTTGGGACAAGGTACTGGAAGAGGACAGTGTCAACCATAAGTATCGCTGGTTTACCGGCGGCAAGCTCAATGCCTCGTTCAACTGTATTGACAGGCATCTTATTTCCGGCAGACGGAACAAGGCTGCATTGATCTGGCAGGGTGAAGATGAAATGGCAAAACGCTGCTACACCTATCAGATGCTCTATACAGAAGTCTGCCGCATGGCACATGCCCTCAGCTCTCTCCATATCCGCAAGGGCGACCATGTGGCCCTGTATATGCCCATGATTCCAGAGCTGGTGATCGCCATGCTGGCCTGTGCCCGGATCGGGGCTGTGCATACGGCCATCTTCTCCGGCTACGCAGAAGGCGGCGTACGCAGCCGTATCCAGGATGCCAAGGCCAGGGTCGTCATCACAGCCGATGCAGCGATACGCGCTGGCAAGCTGAAGCCGCTCAAGGCCAATCTCGATCCCATCCTGGAAAAATGCCCCTCGGTGGCCCATGTCGTGGTGGTGCGCCACGCCGGGCTGGACAATATCCACATGCAGGGACGGCGGGATATCTGGTGGCATGACCTGATCGACGACTTTACCCTCAATGCGGACTATCCCTGCGAGGCAATGGATGCCAATGACCCGCTTTTTCTCCTCCACACCAGCGGCAGTACCGGCAAGCCCACGGGCATCCTGCACTCCACAGGCGGCTATCTGACCTATGCGGCCCATACCACGCAGTGGTGCTTTGATATGCGCGATGACGACGTGTACTGGTGCACAGCCGACATGGGCTGGATAACCGGGCATACCTATGGCGTTTATGGCCCGCTGGCCCTGGGGGCCACAACCATCATGTTTGAGGGGGTACCCACCTATCCCAAGCCAGACCGTTACTGGCGCATTGTAGAGAATTTCCGTGTCAACATTCTCTACACGTCGCCAACGGTCATCCGCTCCCTGATGCGCGAAGGCGAGGCGTGGACAGAACGGTATGAACGGGACAGCCTGCGTATTCTTGCCACAGTGGGCGAACCCATCAATCCCGAAGCCTGGCAATGGTTCCACAAGCACATCGGCAGGGAAGAACTGCCCATCGTGGATACCTGGTGGCAGACAGAAACCGGTGGGGTGATGATCAGCCCAATGGCCTATGCCACCAAACTCAAGCCCGGTTCTGCCTCCCGGCCCATGCCGGGTATTGATGCGGCTGTCCTGCCCTCGCCGGACAATGCCAACCCCGATTTGGACAACCGCGTATGTGAAACCGGCACGGGTGGGCATCTTGTCATCCGCAAGCCCTGGCCGGGCATGATGCTGGGCGTATTCAACAATGAAGAGAAATACCGCTCCTACTTTACACGCTTTGGCTGTTATGAGTCCGGCGATGGGGCGGTGCAGGATGAAGACGGCTATTTCTGGATACTGGGCCGCATTGATGATTCCATCAATGTGTCAGGCCATCGCCTGTCAACAGTAGAAATAGAGGCTGTGCTGACCTCTGCCGCAGAAGTGGCAGAAGCCGCTGTGGTAGGGATGCCCCATGCCCTCAAGGGGGAAGCCATCTATGCCTATGTCTGTCTGTGCAGTGATGTCCCGTGGAGCGAGGAACTGCGCGTCCGCTTGCGTGACATGGTGCGCCGTGACATTGGGCCGCTTGCCAGCCCTGAGCGTATCCAGTTTGTAGAGGCCATGCCCAAGACCACATCGGGCAAGATAATCCGGCGTATTCTGCGAAAGATAGCCAGTGGCACGGCAGACGAACTGGGGGATGTCACTTCGCTGGCAAATCCGCAGGTCATCCCCGGCATTGTGGATGGACACGCCAACCTGCTGGACGGGCTGGCCGAAAATACCCCCCGGCAGGAGACATCCGACGGGGCAGAGGGATAGGCCGCCTGGGCGTACCCTGCCAGACTTGCGTCAGGCGGTAGAGCGAAATGCCATTGAAAATGGCAGTCACTGCTTTAGCCGTTGCGACGAAGGAGCTTTAGCCGTAGGCGAGCTTGTGAGCCGTACGGATAAAGACAGCATAGATAACTACGGCTGGCGACAGCACTGCTAGCAAGCGGGACTTGTCCAGCTCCGCTGGGCTTGTCCCGCTCTGCGAGGAAACGGAGGCGGGGTAAGGATTGAAAACACAGAGTGTTTCAATCAGAAAATGATCTAGCGTTCAGATAGTGCAGAATTTTCTTGCTCTGATTACACACGGTCATGGACGAAACCCCGAACATGCGGGAAATCTCGCCCTGCCGCAGCCTGGGACAGGAAAAATCCTGTCCCCAGCCGTATTTGCTGGCCACATGCACCAGCCCGGCAGCCCAGCTTTCGGGCCTGCCACCATTCAGACGAATACTGTTGTCCCAGGCATGCAGCAGCAGTCCCATGCAGGTCTGGGCATGGTCTTCCCCAAGGCCGGGTACAGGAGCATTAAGCAGTTTCTGAAAGATGGAAAAAAGCACCTCGCGTTCAAAGGCGGGCAAATTGTCAAGATTGCGCCCTTCATTCCTGAGCATCTTGCCAAACTTGGCATAGGCAGGGCTGTGCTGCTGACTAACGGCCATGATCATTTCTCCTGATAGGGGTCTTCTTCGCCGGGGCTGTCCTCCAGCCGCAGCACGTCCTGCCCAAGCGCATAGTGCATCAGCCTGGGGCGTTCGGCAGAAAGCTTGAGCGAGTGGATAAGCCGCACCATACGCCGGATGCCTTCCAGCACACCGCCCAAATGTCCTGCCAGAGGAGCAAGGTCGGCATGGGCAAGGCTGCTCCGCAACTCGCTGACCAGGGCCGCGTTGCGTTCCCCCCCGGATGGACTGGATGCCAGCTCGTTGGCCAACCGCCGCACCCTTCCCAGTACTTCGTCCTGTTCTTCCAGTAGTTCACTGCAATACTCGGCCTGGTTGCGTATGACATTCAGTGTATTGTTGCCGTAGTGGGCCATGGCCCCTGCAGCCTTTTCCAGCGTATCGCGGGCCAGTGCCACCCGCCGCCCCACGGTCAACGACACGATACGGGCACATTTGGCAAGAAAACGCTCGTCATACTTGTCAAAACCGTTCTCGCGCCGGGTGTAAAGCTGCACCAGCCCAAAGGCCGGACGGCTGGCGCGCTCGCGTAACACAAAGGCCAGGCGGGAGCGGTATCCCTCGCGATAGGCAGCGCAGTCCAAGGAATCCCCCCCACGCTCCAAGGCTTGCAGGTTGTTGGAGAGCACATGTCGGGTCTGCCCTGCGGCTACGGCGTGCATCAAGGGATGAAGGTTCAAGCCTTCTTCCAGCCATGGGGCCATGAGGGGGATAGCACCACCATCCACAGATTCGGCTGCACGGGTCATCCATTCGCCGCGAGGATTCCGCAGACGGCAGACGTACATCTCGGCATGGAGGGCGTGGACAAGGATCCGCGCACTCTGACGCAGCACCTCCTCTGGCGGGGCCATCTGGTCTGCAATGGCCAGCAGCTCATGCGAGACACGCAGCAGGATCTCCGTATCCTGACGGCAGGAGGCTACTGAGGCCAGCAGATCCATAAGTCCGCGCCAGCTCTTCAGCGGTACCCGATGGGCCTCTGGTCGATAGCCCGCGTCCAGGTTACGCTTGGCCGCTGGCAAAAGTGCGATGATGGCCGCCCGCATCTCGGCCGGAGCCTCAGCCAGTAACAGGGTCAGCTCCTGCCGGATGTGGATTGGAGATGCGTGCAGCATGGCTCGTCCTGTCTCCGGGGGAGGAGGGTTCCTCCCCCGGAACGGGGTCAGCTTTCCTGCTTGGAAGTTGATTTGGTCATGGCAAGGCCCAGCCCTTCAAACAACTCAAAGATGGCAAAACCATACCAGAGCGTATAGATGACATAAAAGATGAGCATACCGGCCATCAGCCAGATATGGTCAGCTACCCTGGACGCAGGGACACTGTAGAAGTTGTTGCCCGGCTCCACGGCACGCCGGATAACCTGATCCACCACCTGGGCCTCGGCAATGCGGCCCTGCTTTTGCAATTCCTTGACGGCAGGTACAAGCATTTGCCACCAGGCCGTTGCTACTTTCAACGCGGGTTCGCCGTCATACTTGCGGCTGACCGGTTCTGCCTGATTGTGGTACAGGTTATCAGAATCATCTACGGCCGAGGCCAGTAAAATACCAAGGTTGCCCTTAAAGGATACCTTGCCACCTTCGACCGAAGCCTCACCCGCGCCGGAAGTTTGAACAAGCTTGAGGGCCAGCGGGGCAAGCTCGGCCTTTTTCAGATTGACGGAAAACTCCGCCGTTGTATCACGCAGACCGTCCACCTGTGCCCGCACAGCCGGGATAAAGTAGGACGAGCCCTTGGAAAGTTCGTTAAAGACGCCATCGGCGTATTGCAGACCGGTCAACCGTCCCTTGCCTTCGTTATCGCTGAAAAGCGGGGTCAGAAGCAGGACAAAAAGGGCCAGAAACGATGCCATCAGGAGGCAGCCCCGCACAAAGGGCTTTTTTGCATGGACAAGCATATTACGCCTCCCCTCTCAGTTTACCGATATTGGTCACAAACTTGCTGCATACCCAGATGCCGAAGAAGGCCACAACAGCCCAAAAGACCACATTGCCCACATCCTCGATCAGCCCCACTACCTGGGGAGACCAGTTCAGCACTTCCATCTCCACCAGTTTCTTGGGCAGGGTCGCAGCGCGGTTGATAAAGCCAGCAATGATGGAAATGGCATAGAAACCACGGATATGGATACCCTTGACCACCTTGGTGGTCAGTGCGCCCACCTGGATGCCCAGCAGCGAACCAAGCAGCATCCCGATGGCCAGCGTATAGAAAACGTAGCCATAGATAGCGTACTGGCCGATGGCGGCAAAACCGGCGGTAAAGATGATTTGCAGGATGTCCGTACCAACGGTGGTCATGGAGGACACGCCGAAGATATAGACAAACATGGGGAAGGTCACAAAACCGCCGCCCACGCCCATGATAGCGGCCAAAAGCCCTACAACCACGCCACCGGCGGCCACGATCCAGCCGGAAATGCGACGCCCGCCAGGCACAAGGTCTTCGTCAAAACTGATCATGGGCGGTAGGGTCACGCCCTGCATCTTAACCGAGAGGCCTGTCATCCCCGTACTGCCGCCGTGGGCATCCTGACTGGCCCCCGTACCACCGCGGCTGGCGCGCAAAAAGTCAAACAGGGCGTAAAATCCCAAAAAGCCCAGCAAGACCGCATAAATGCTGCTGATGAACAACTCGGAAAGCAGCGGATCGGCATTGTAAAGCCCCTTGTTGATAGCCCCGCCGATCACCGTGCCCAGCACCGAACCAGCCAGAAAAGCCACGGCCAGCTTGGCCGAGACGTTGCCCAGCTTTTTGTGTACGGTAGTACCCATGATGGCCTTGGCAAAGATGTGGAACAGGTCAGTCCCCACCGCCAGGATACCCTTGACGCCCACGGCCATGAGTGCCGGGGTGATGATGAAGCCGCCCCCTGCTCCGATACAGCCGGTGATCAGCCCCGCAGCTAGCCCCACGGCGATGGAAGCCAAAAAGATGGTCGTGGTGTAAAAAGCCGGTGCATAGGCCGACTTGCCCCCCAGCATCTCGTGCGCTTCATAGGCCTCCACAAGACAGCCCGCCAGCACTGGCACGGCCAGTGCCAGTAAGATAAGAAGCTTTTTGCGGTTTTTGAGGATAGAGGTAGAAACCTCCAGATCCCAGCGGGCATAGGCTTGCGAGCCCTGCAACATAAACTGGTACAACTGCCTGCCAAATGACATGACTCCTCCCAACATTGTAGATGGCATACCGTGTGTCTGGGGAAAACCCCCAGCCACTACCTGCTATTGCTTACGCGGCAACCTTGGAAACCATATTGGCCAGGGCATCATAGAAGAGATTGACATCCAGCACGCCCACCAGATTATGCTCGCCATCGGCCACAAAAAGATTGCTGTAGCGGCCATCCGAAAAGCGATGCATAGCCTCGTTCAGGCTCGCGTCCTCACTGATGATCTGCCCCTTGGCAGGCTTGCGCATGATGTCGCAGACCTTGGTGTGATGGGAGACATCATAAGCCTCATCCCAGGACGATGCGGCGTGCCGCTGCGAGACATTGCAGGTTTCGATGATATGCCTCACACGGCCCAGGTGGGCACTGGCAGTGGCATCCACCTGTAGGCTGCTGCTGGCATCCAGGCCCTGCAACATATCCACGGGGGAGAGCTTGCCCAGCATACGACCACTGTCGTCCACCACCAGAAGCACACGGGACGAGTGCCCCCCGATCCGAAAATTCTCCACCAGCTTGCCAAGTGCCACCACGGCCTCCGCCACGGATGCCTGGCTGTGGATAGAGGCAAGATCTCCTGTCCGAATCATCAAATCCTTAACGGTAAGCTTGTTCATATGTACCCCCTGGGTAAGTGTCTGCCATGCGAGCAGTCGCTGGCAGGATTGTATGGGGGCAGTCTAGTCCCGCGCCCGGGGACAGACCATCAGGAGCTTCCTGATTCGTAAAATAAAACTCGGTGCTTTCCCCATTGTGGGGGCGGGGGGGAGAGGGGTAGCTTTCAGATATGCAGGAGGCCGTGGCGGATGGCAATCTTGACCAGATCACCCACCGAGGCGGCCTTGAGTTTGGTGAGCACGTTGTACTTGTGGCTTTCAACGGTCTTGGGGCTGATGTAAAGGGCCTGGGCAATGGCCTTGATGCTTTGGCCATCAGCCAGACGGCGGAAGATTTCCTTCTCGCGCGGCGAAAGGATGCTGATGTCGGGGCTGTTGGTGCTGCGGGCCTCAAGGCGGTTTTGCAGCATGGCGGCAAGGAAGCCTCCGGGGTCGGGACAGGTCAGAAAAACCTTGCCCCGACGCACACTTTCAATGGCTTGCAACAGCGTCCCGGGGGCATCGGACTTGCAGACATGGCCCATGATGCCAAGCTCGATAAGCTCTGGCAGAAAACGCTGATCCTCATGGCCGGTATAAATCAGGATGCGAACACCGGGCTGGACTTGCAGAACAGCGCGGCTGGCTTCCACCCCGTTCATACCGGGCATGGTCAAGTCCATAATAACGATGTGCGGAGCCAGTGAGGCGGCCAGTGACACAGCCTCGCCACCGCTCTGGGCCATACCCGCCACACGGAGGTGAGGATACGGAGCCAGAAGGCTGCGGATGCCTTCCATCAGCAGCTTATGGTCATCCACCAGCAGGATGCGGCAAATTTCCGGCATGGCGTCCGTTACGGGGGTCACGGTTCCTCCCTCGACAAAAACACAGGTAGCAACAGGTAGCAGCGGGATGTTGTCAGCTTCAAACAGCCTTTTTGTCAAGCCTTGGCTCAGCTTGCGCTGGGCCTTGACCCGCAGACAGCGTAAGAACAATTTTGTCTGCCCGGCCCGTTTCGATCAGGCAGACTCGACAGCAGCAGACCTGACAGGCAAAAAATTTCTCCATTTTCTGACGACATGGGGTCGCTTCTGCTCGGCAACGGACTGCACCACAGCAGCGAGGCCTGACAAAGCAGTCTCGGCAGATCAGCTCCGCCATCTGGCACTGGACTGTGTGGACGCGCTGGAAGCGTTGGATCCCGCGCCCTGCCCTGCGCTGCGCCAGCAACTGAGCGCATGGCAGCCAGCAACAGGCAGCTTGCAGGATGCTCTGGCAGAAAGCCGCCTTGGCCCGTTGTTGCCCAATGTGCCACAGTCTCTTGCCCGAAACTGCACCTGTCCGCAGGACACAGCGGCCTTTTGCCATGCCCGGGCCGTAGGACGACTGCTGGATCTGGCAGCCGCAGACACGGAAAAGCGCGTCCGCCAGCTCAGGGATGGCGTCCCCAAGCAGTTCTGGGCACTGGATCTGGCCCATAGCTTCAGCGGAGCTGCTAAGGATTGCTGCATTGAGGTGGGGGACATAAATTCTCTTCCCATGCAGGCCCTGTGGCGCGGTATGAACGCCCTGCCCTGGCAGGGGCCACCGGCTGTGAACGGCCGGGGCTTTCTTTCGGTGCTCTTTGAGGCCACGGCCAATCCCCAACTGGATCCAGCCGCGCAAAAGGCCCTGTTTTACCAGAAGAACCATTTCCTTCTGGCACCCGACTACTGCTACCTCCACTCGCGCTTCGGTTTCCATGTTGTGGCAGCCGAAGCGCGGCTCACGGACTCCCCAGCAGACAATCACCTGCGCTTCCAGTTGCAGGGGGGCGCGGCCAATCTGGAACGACGCAGACTGCGTGCCCTCTTGGTGGCAGATCTGCTGACGCCCTTTGGCTTCAGGGCCGAAGTACGGCACGATGCCGTTGCCGCATGGTGCAGCCATCTGGATATGGAGGAAGGACGGGCATTGGCGGCCATCATGGGGTACATTGCCATCCACACCCGCCAACTGGACATGATCATGCAGGATACAGCAGAAGTGGCGGCCCGACGCGCCACCATGCTGGCCCACTGCCAGACCCTGCTACGGGGGCAGTCCCTCTCGTGAACTGCCTAAATCGTCCTGAACCGCCGCCCGGACGGCGCAAGCAAGGAGGCTGTCATGCACATACTTTTTGTTGACGATGAACGCGATTTTCTGGAATTGATGGAAAAACGCATGATGCTGCGGGGCATACCCGCCGCTACGGCCAGTAACGGAGACGAAGCTCTGCAACGTCTTGAGGCCGCCATGCAGGACGGCAAGCCCTTTGACGCTGTAGTGCTGGATGTCCGTATGCCGGGGGCAGACGGGCTGGAAGTCCTGCGCCGGATAAAGGAACGCGCACCGCAACTGCCCGTCATCCTGCTGACGGGCCATGCCAGCATGGGAGTGGCCATGCAGGGGCTTGATCTTGGGGCATACGACTATATGCTCAAACCCATAGGCATCAATGAATTGATCATTAAACTGAACGAAGCGACCCGCATGGCCGCCTGAACACCATGAGCCTCTGGACACGTTTTTGCCGCTGGTGCCGCCGGGAAGAAATACCTGACAGTGCCCAGCTTGCCCGCGAAGAAGCCGTCAAGGCAGCGGTGCGCCGCCGCTGCGAGGGCTTTCGTCGTCTGCTTTCTGCCAACAAACGCGCGCTGCAAGCCATAAGCAGTATGGAAGAACTGCTGCTCGGCCAGCGCGTCTTTGGCATGGAGGAGGTGCGGGGCATCTCCACACGGGCCACAGCGGCTGTTTTTCAGATGGTACGCGAACTGCAAGTTCTGTCCGGCAACGCATGGCCTACCCTGCCAACTGCCCTGGCAGACATTACGGCCAGGATGGAGGCCCGGCTGGCACATCCCGTCGCGCCCCCGCAGGGGCCGCTGGTCATGGACGTGCAAGACCTGCGCCTTGACCATGCCCCCCTTGCCGGTGGCAAGATGGCCAGCCTTGGCGATGTTGCCGCCCATGTAGGGCTGCCCGTGCCAGACGGCTTTGTGGTCACGGTGGCGGGTTATGAGCGTCTTATGACCTATGGCGGTCTGCGGGATGAGCTGGAACGGCGTATGCAAGCTGCCGACAGCGAAAAACTTGACGACCTGCTGGAACTTTCCTCCGCGCTGCAACGCTGCATACTGGCTGCCCCGTTGCCGCCGGAACTGCTGACAGCCATAGAGACAAGCGTGGCCGCCCTGTGTGCCCGGCACGGGCCAGACCTCCTGCTGGCCCTGCGGAGCAGTGCCGTGGGTGAAGACGCAGCGGGGCTTTCCTTTGCCGGGCAGTACCGTTCCGAGCTTCAGGTTCCACCGGCAGAAGCTGTACAGGTCTGGAAGGAGATCATTGCCAGCAAGTATGGCCTTACCGCCCTGACCTACCGTCGCCAGCACGGCCTTCCAGATCATGCCCTGCCCATGGCCGTGGGCGTGCTGGCCATGGTGCAGGCCAGGGCCGGGGGCGTGGCCTACAGCCGTGACCCAATGGCCGGGCCAGACAGCCCGGGGCAGGTGGTCATCAACGCTGTGCAGGGCTTGCCCTGTGCCGTGGTGGACGGCAGCCAGACCCCGCATTGCTACCGTTACAGCCGCAGCCAGCCGCCAGTGCTGGAAGAGGTTTTGCCCGGCGCAGGTAGGCCCCCCCTTGAGGAGGCGCAGGGCCGCCGACTGGCCCGGATGGCCCTGGCTCTTGAAACTTGGTATGCAGCACCACAGGATGTGGAGTGGGCACTGGGAGAAGATGGTCAGCTGGTCGTCCTGCAAAGCCGTCCCATGCTACAGCGCACGAATCAGCAGGATACACAGCGGGGCGCAGCTCTTGCCGCTCTCCCCCAGCTTGCCCAGGGGGGCATAGCGGTTTCTCCGGGGCTGGCTGTCGGCCCAGCCGTTGTGGTGCGGCGCGAAGCCGATATGCTGGCCTTCCCCGATGGCGGTATCCTTGTGGTGGAACGCGCCCTGCCTCGCTGGGCCCCCCTGCTGGCCAGAGCTGCCGGCCTTGTTAGCGAAAACGGCGGCGTGGCTGGCCATCTGGCTTCTGTGGCACGGGAATACCGTCTGCCCGCCCTCTTCAGTCTGCCCAACGCCTGTTCCCTGCTGGCCGGAAAGGGGCAGATCACCCTGGATGCCGAAGGCCAGCGTATCCTGGCCGGGGAAGCACCACTGCCGGACGGGCAGGAGAGGGGTGCCGACAGTCCGGCCCACCCCCTGCTGGCGGGCAGCCCTGTTTACCAATGTCTGGAAGATGTGGCCCGCTTCGTCACCCCTCTGCATCTGCTTGATCCCGCTTCACCCCACTTTGCGCCGGAACACTGCCAAAGTCTGCACGACATTACCCGCTTCTGTCACGAAAAAGCAGCGGGACTGCTCTGCGGTGGGCCGGAGGAGCTGGGGGGGCGCATGGGCAAACAGCTCAAAGCCGGGGCAAAACTGCAATACTGGGTGCTGGACATGGGTGGCGGTTACCTTGGGTCGGTATCCGGCCCGGTGGTGGAGCTGAGCCAGATCGCCAGTCTGCCCATGCTGGCCCTTTGGGAAGGGCTGACGGCCGTACCGTGGGCTGGCCCACCACAGGCTGATGCCGGGAGCTTTATGTGTGCTGTTCTTGAAAGTGCCATGAATCCCGCGCTGGAAAATACCACCGCCAGTACGCTGGCCGAACGGAACTTCTGCATTATTGATGCGGACTATCTCCTCCTGCAGGCCCGCTACGGCTATCACTTTTCTACGCTGGAATGTCGGATCGCGGCCGAACAGCACCAGAATTTTGTCAGCTTTCAGTTCAAGGGCGGCGCGGCTGATCTGGGCCGCCGCAGCGCACGGGCGGTTCTGCTGGCTGGACTGCTGGAAGAGCACGGCTTCAGGGCAGAGGCCCGACAGGATGCCCTCTTTGCCGTGGCAGAAGGCTTTACGGCCAGCCAGAGCTTGCAGAAGGTCATGCTGCTGGGCTATCTGCTTCTGCACAGCCGCCAGACCGACATCCTGATGCGGGACAGCGCGCGCGTCCAGCAGCTACGGCAGGAATGGACAGACCGCATGGCTGCGCTGGCAGATGGCTGGCCGCATGTTCAGGCACGTCTGTGCCAGCGGGTCGGGGCGGCCAGTACGGTGACAGCCAGCCAGGCATCAGGCGATGGAAAAGCGACACCCCCGCAGTCCGTTAGCTGCATGTAATACGACAAGGAGAAGCTCCATGTTCTGCAAGATCAGACAGCAGCTTGCCCGTCTGCTGGACATCTCCGAGGGGCTTTCCCCGGCGCACTATCGCGCTCTCAGACGCCTGATGACCTTTCTGATGGTCAGCGTCTCTGTAACTCCCCTGCTGGTACTTTCGGCCTTCAGTCATATCCAGTACAGCCGTATGGTGGAACAGGAGCTGGAAGCCCCGCTGGATACGCTGGCCCGCAAGTCCCGTGCCTCGCTGGAGCTTTTTCTGGGCGAGCGTTTCTCTACAGTGAGTTTCATTGCCCATGCCCACAGTTTCGCCTCTCTGAACCACCCGGACGCGTTCCGGCGCGTCTTTCTGGCCCTCACCAGCGAATTTCACGGTTTTGTGGACATGGGTCTGGTCAATGCCGAAGGACATCAGGTGGACTATGTCGGCCCCTACCAGCTCAAGGGGGCAGATTATGCCGGTCAGCCCTGGCTGCGCGAGGCAGAAATCAAGGGCCGGTACATCAGTAATGTCTTTCTGGGGTTGCGGGACTTCCCGCATATGGTCATGGCCGTACACCGGCTGGAGGCCGATGGTACCCGCTGGACCCTGCGCGTGACCATCGACATCTCGCAGCTGGAAAAAGCTCTCATGCCTACCGGGCCGGACAGGGAAACAGATGTTTTTCTCTGCGACGGGAACAACATCCTCCAGACCAATTCGCGCCTTTACGGCAAGGCATTAGAAAAACTGCCGCTGTCCCTGCCCCCGGTGGGTCTGGAGCCTGCTGTCCATCACCTGAACGCCGATGGCCAGCAGTTGCTGGTGGGTACGGCCCTGCTGAGCGGCACTGACCTGCGGCTGGTAGCGGTCAAGTCCGGGCCTGAGGCACTCAGGCCGTGGACAAGCCTGCAAAGTGAGCTGATCCTTGTCCTTTGCGGGGGTATCGTCATCATCGTGCTGGTTTCGCATTTTCTGATGAAGGCACTGGTGGCACGGCTGCAAGCCGCTGATGAACACCGGGCGGCCATTACTGCCCAGATGGAACATCAGCACAAGCTCTCGTCCATCGGGCGTCTGGCAGCGGGGGTGGCCCACGAGATAAACAATCCCCTTGCCGTCATTCTGGAAAAAGCCGGGCTGGCACAGGACATACTGCGCCTTTCTCCTTCAAATGGAAATCAGCCCCAGGCAGACAGCCTCCTTCCTCTGCTGGACGGCATTGAACGCACCGTACTCCGGGCGCGCAACATTACCCGGCGTCTGCTCGGCTTCTCGCGCCGGATGGAAGCCTCGTGCCAGCCCCTGCGGCTGGAACAGATCATAGCCGAAAGCCTTGATTTTCTTGGGAACGAAGCCGCCCACCGTGGGGTGGAGATCACCGTGCGTCTGCCCGAAAATCTGCCTGATGTCGTCTCTGACCAAAGCCAGCTGCAACAGGTTTTTCTGAACCTGCTGGGCAACGCCCTGGATGCTCTTGAGGGGCAGCAGGCCGGACGTATTGAGATAGATGGTAAACTTTCTGATACTGAAACAGTGCTCATCACCGTGCGTGACAATGGTAAGGGTATGTCGCCAGAAATGCTCCGCCATATCTTTGAGCCTTTCTACTCCAGCAAACGGGAGAAAGGTACGGGCCTTGGCATGTTTATCACCTATGCCATAATACGGCGACTGGGCGGCGATATAGTGGTTCACAGTCAACAGGATGCGGGGACAACCGTACACGTCAGTCTGCCCGTACATGCACAGGTCATTTCGGAGGCTTAGGATGGACATCCTGCTGGTGGATGATGAACTGGATTTCATTGAACCTCTGGCCCAGCGTCTGCGTCTGCGCGGGTACAAGGCCCGGTTTGCGACAAATGGTGAGGCTCTGTTGGATCAACTGGCCAAATCCCCTCCGGATGTCCTGGTGCTGGACTGGGGTATGCCCGGCCTGAGCGGCCCAATCCTGCTGGAGCGCATCCATACGGGCTGGCCTACCCTGCCGCTTGTTATCCTGAGCGGTTACAACACTCCCAAGGGACTCCGGCAAGAAAACTGGCCCCAAATCCGTGAGGTTCTCACAAAACCATTGCACTTCAACGGTTTTCTGGAAATACTGGAGGGCGTGTGTCCCAGCCGGGGCAACACAGTGCCCCAGCAAGGAGACAATGCATGAGCCACACCGCCTGTATGGCCCGCCTGTTGGCTTCGGCCGTACACGATATGCGCAACATTCTTGCCGTTATCAGAGAATCGGCTGGTCTGGCGCAGGACATCACCCGCTTTGGCGACGGCTCGGCCGCAAGCCGAAAGGAGCTGGAGATCTCGCTGGACGAAGTGCGCCGTCAGGTGGTGCTGGCGGCCCAACTGGCCGAAGGGCTGGAATTTATGGCCCAGAACGGGCCGCCACGGGGCAGTCTGTCCCAAAGCGGTGCAACCGGTGACAAGAGCAACTCCTGTGATCTTGCCCGCGTCTGCCGCCTGTTCTGCCGCATGGCAGCACGTCAGGCCAGGGCGGCACAAATTCGGCTGGAGTGCGCGGAAAATACAGAACCTGTCTGGATGGAAAGCCGCCCCATGCCTGTCCTGCACTGTCTGCTGGATGTGCTGGACTCCTGTGTGTCTGTGGGTGGCAAGGTTGACCTGCACTTGGCCGCAACACAACAGGAAGGGGCAACGGGTATTGCAGTGCGCGTCAGCGGCGGAGACAATGAGGCTCTTGCCCTTTCCGCGCTAACGGCCTGTCTGCGCCCCATACAGGGGATGACCTGCGCCCGTTTGCTTTCCACCGGGCCGGGGACATTTTTTCTTGTATTGCCTACCGGAGAGGAAGGATGACGCATATCAAGGTCTTGCTGGTGGATGACGAACGCCGCTTTGTAGAAACCCTGGCCGAACGTCTGCGCTTGCGCGGCCTTGCACCCACTGTGGCCTTTGACGGTAAAGAGGCCCTGGACGCCGCCACCCGCCCGGTGGACGTTATTGTGCTGGACTTGCGGATGCCGGGTATGGATGGCTTTGAGGTGCTGCGCAAGGTCAAGGCCAGTAATCCGCAAGTGCAGGTCATCATCCTGACGGGACACGGCGGCGATGGCGAGGAGGAAACCGCCTACCGGCTGGGGGCCTGCGACTTTCTCCGCAAACCTGCCGATATTGATGAACTCATGCACAGCATCAAAACTGCCTGTCAGATCCGTTAGAGCGTTTTTTGATTGAAACACTCTGTGTTTCAATCGTAACGCTGCCTACGCTTCGCGGGAAAAGCGCGGTTTTCCCGCTTGCTTACGGCGCGGGCGTCCGCTTTCGCGTCCGCCAGAGCGACTGCCATTCTCAATGGCATTTCGCTCTAGGGCGGATACGGCGGCATGACAGCAGCGTACTCCATCGCTTGTTTTTTTCTTCTGTCTCTGCTCTATGCCCCTGTTTACAAGGCCGTCCACTCGCGGCATAGTGTTGCCATGAACGCCGTTGCTCCCGTGGCCCTTGCGCCCTGCCTTTCCTATAACAGCCCGGCCCTCGACCAGGCAGTTTTTCAGGTACTGGAGGTCTGCGGCTTACGGGTTGCAGGTCTGCACGTACTGGTCAAGCCGAATCTGCTTACGGCCACCCCGCTGGCCTGTACCAGTCCGGCTGTAGTGGCTGCCGCCTGTCAGTGGCTGCTTGACCAGGGGGCCAGGGTGTGCGTGGGGGATTCCCCCGGCTTTGGCCGCGCCCGCAACGTAGCCCACAGCATTGGCCTGGTCGATGCCCTGCGCCCACTGGGCCTGAGCGTGGAGGAGCTGGACAGCCCCCAGCCCCTGCGCCTTGACCTGCCCGCTGGGCGGACAAGCCGCATGATGGTAGCCCGGCAAGCCCTGGAGAGCGACCTTATCCTCTCCATCCCACGGGTCAAGGCCCATTGCCAGATGCTGCTGACCCTGGCCGTCAAAAACTGCTTTGGTTGCGTCAGCAGTCTGCGCAAGGCCCTTGTCCACACTCGCGAAGGCCGTGACCCCGCCCTTTTTGCCGACAGCCTTGCTGCCCTCTGGGCGGCCCTGCCACCGGTGGCCGGGCTGGCGGACGGCATTACCGCCATGCACGTCACTGGCCCAAGCCGTGGGCAGCCCTATCCTCTGGGACTGCTGGGGGCCAGCTCCCATGCCGTTGCACTGGACGCTGCCCTTTGCGCCGTGCTGGGGCTGGAGCTGGGGCAGACGCCGCTGGGCGCAGCCCTGATCCGCCGCAAGGCCTTCGGTTGCGTGGAAAGCGGTTGGGAGCTGACTTACCCCCTGTGCCAGCCAGACGATTTTGTCTGCCAGGGCTTCAGGCTGCCGGGAGAGCTGATGCACACATCCTTCCGGCCACTGCGTTTTCTGCAAAGCTGTATCCGCCGCCTCTGGGCGGCCCATACCCCCTGAGGAGGTATCATGCCCCGCATCCTGCCCGGCCAGACCGACCTTTATGCCCTGACCGATTCCCGCCTTTCCCTTGGCCGTCCGCTGCCTGTGGTGGCCGCTGCCCTGCTGGATGCGGGCGTGCGCATCCTGCAATACCGCGAAAAAAAACTCAAAGCAGGCAAGATGTTGGAGGAATGTCGCATTTTGCGCCGCATGACCCAAAATGCCGGGGCCTGCTTCATTGTCAATGACCATATAGATATAGCCATGCTGGTGGGGGCAGACGGCGTACACATTGGGCAGGATGACCTGCCCGTGCAGGAAGTGCGCCGTCTGGTGGGGCCAGAGATGATCATCGGCCTTTCCACCCATTCGCCGGAACAGGCCGTGAGCGCGCTCAAGGCCGGGGCAGACTACATCGGCGTTGGGCCGATCTTTGCCACCCAAACCAAGGAAGACGTGGTTCCCCCGGTAGGCTTTGAGTATCTGGAATGGGTAGCCCGCAATGTGGACTTGCCCTTTGTGGCCATTGGCGGCATCAAGGAACACAATATCGCCCAGGTGACTGCCCGTGGGGCGCGCTGCTGCGCCCTTGTCTCAGAGCTGGTGGGCGCGCCCGACATTCCCGCTAAGGTGGAGGCCGTGCGCCGGGCCATGCGGAAGTAGTTCCAGAATTTTTAGCACTTTCGCTCCAATCTGTGTCCGGCCCTTGCCAACGCCTGTCCAGTTGCTATTATCACCAAAGTAGCCATATACGGCGTAACGTCCATCCGCTTACATATCGAGGTTATCCATGTGTCTAGCCATCCCCGCACAAATCGTGGAGCTTGAACCGTCAGACATGGCACGGGTGCGCGTGGGTGAAAGCAGTACATTTCTCACGGCCTCCACCATGCTCTTGCCAGAACCGCCCAAGGTGGGCGACTATGTCATTGTTCACGCTGGTTTTGCCCTGCACACCCTGACAGAACAGGAAGCCCAGGACAGCCTTGCAGCCTTCCGTGAACTGGCGCAGGCCCTGGAAGAGGAAAAAGTCGGCTGATACAGCTGCTTGCACAAAAAACTGCCGAAATCACCTTTCGCCAAAAGCCGTAAGTGCATTGGGCAGATATATGCAATTGCCCCAATATCATCGCATTGAAAGATCCTGCAGGATGATAGAGCACACTATGCCTGAGGCCAGGTTACCGTACGGATTTCCGGCTCATCATCCAGCAGGACAGACAATCTTGGTGATGCAGGCAGGGATGGCCCTTCCTTCAGGCTGGCTGTGATACGCTCAAAGAGATTGGAAAGAATGGAATTGGAGACAACCATCCCGCTGCGGGTCAGGCGCAGATAGCCGCCCCGGATGCGGATCAGACCGTTTTCATGCAGAGCCTGTACAATACGATGATGGTCGCGCAGGAAGTCCCGCCCCGTCAACTCGCGATACGCCTTGAGGCGTAAGCCCCGTGCAGTTCGCAAGCGCAACATCACCAGTTCCAGCACGCGGGTATGGGCATCCAGCTCCTCCACTTCCTGCCCCAGAGTCCCGGCACGGATGCGGGCATCCCAGGCACGCTGGCTGGCCGGATTCGTCCAGCGGCGACCCTGCACCGTAGAAGTGGCGGAGGGGCCAAATCCCAGATAGTCCATGCCCTCCCAGTAGCCAAGGTTGTGGCGGCATTGAAAGCCCATCCGCGCAAAATTGGAGATCTCGTACTGCATATAGCCGTGGGATTCCAGCAGGGCCGCCCCTTCGGTGAACATGATGTTCTGATCCCGTTCCGGCGGTAGCTGCAAGCGGCCCTCCTCGCAGTCCAGTTCCAGCGGTGTGCCCGGCTCAAGGGTCAATCCGTAGGCCGAAATGTGGTCAGGTGACATCCGCACGGCATCCTTGAGGGTTTGCAGCCATTGACGAACCCCCTGCCCCGGCAGGCCCCAGATCAAATCCATGTTGATGTTGGCACAGCCACTCTCACGCGCCGCAAAGATGGTGTGCAGACTATCATGGGCCTTGTGCGGCCGCCCCAGCAGACGCAGGGTGGTGTCGTCCATACTCTGGATACCCACCGAAAGGCGATTGATGCCAGCCGCCAGAAAGGCGGGAAGGACGCGCCCGCCGCGCAGGGATTCCGGATTGGCCTCCAGGGTAATCTCTGCCTTGTCCCCAAGCCGAAAAACACGCGCCAGCCGCTCCAGTACAGTGCCCACAATGCGCGGAGGCAAAAGACTGGGCGTACCGCCGCCCCAGAAGACCGAGTGGATCTCGGATCCCCCCAGACGATCACCCCAGTGGGCCAGCTCCAGCAGAAGGGTGTCCACATAGTCCTGCACTTGCGGCGATGTGGAGGCATCCACCCCCTTGCCCAGGGGCACGGAGTGGAAAGCGCAATAGCGGCAGCGCGTGCGGCAGAATGGAACATGGATATAGACGAGCATAACCTTTCCGTGGCGATAAACTGACAGGTAGGGGACGACTGCCCCTGTGCCGTACAGGGAGTATGCCCCGTCAGGGCCGCTTTGGCAAATCCGGGCAAACAGCACGGCCAGGCCGTCAACTAGAGCGAAATGCTATCGAAAATGGCAGTCGCTCTAAAAACCGGACTGTTCGGTAAATAAAAATCCACCGGCATAGCCGGTGGTTTTTCATATGCGCCTGTAAGGCTCTGTTACCAGCAGCGCCCTAGCAGGCGCATTGCAAATCTGGCATCTGCATTTCTGCTACTTGCGGCCCGTAAACGGGCTGCCAGGGTATGGGAGGGAT
>JAFQED010000046.1 GCA_017415765.1 Desulfovibrio sp.
AAATGCCATTGAAAATGGCAGTCGCTCTGGCGGACGCGAGAGCGGACGCCCGCGCCGTAAGCAAGCGGGAAAACCGCGCTTTTCCCGCGAAGCGTAGGCAGCGTGACGATTGAAACACAGAGTGTTTCAATCAAAAAATGCACTAGGAACGATAATCCGCATTGAGGCTGACATATTCATGCCCCAGGTCTGAGGCTTGAAAACTGTAACTGCCCGGCCCGCTGCCAAGGCATATCTCCACCGGGATATTGTCGGCCTTGAGGGCTTCTGTCAGTTCCGGCTCTAGATGGTCGTTGACAGGCTGTCCCTGCCGGAAGCGTTCAATGCCGCAGAGCTTGAGGCTGACGGCGGCCGGGTCAACCCTGATGCCACTGTACCCCACTGCCGTGATAATGCGTCCCCAGTTGGCATCCCCACCATAGATGGCAGTCTTGACCAGTTGTGAATGGCCCACACTGCGGGCAGCCGTACGGGCGTCTGCCTCTGTGGGCGCGCCCGTTACCGTGATGTGGATGACCTTTTTCGCGCCTTCGCCGTCCTTGACCAGCATATGGGCCACCTGGGCCAGGATCGCCGTGAGGGCGTCCTCCAGCAGGGCCAGGTCGGCAGGACTGCTGGCTTCCACAGCGGATGCGCCGTTGGCCAGGCCGAGGATGGTATCATTGGTGGAGGTATCCCCATCCACGCTGACGCGGTTAAAGGTCTGCTCCACAGCCCGGCCAAACATGGCCTGCCACTGCTGGCGTTCCACTGCGGCGTCGGTCAGGGCCACACAGAGCATGGTTGCCATATTGGGGCAGATCATCCCTGCCCCCTTGGCCATGACAGTCAGGCGCACCGTTCCACCAGCAAGGTTCAGCTCCCGCGAGGCAAACTTGGGGAAGGCATCGGTCGTCATGAATGCGCGGGTAAAACCTTCGGCATCGCGGCTGCCAAGGCTTTGCACAAGCGTCGGCAGGGTTTCCCGCCAAAGATCCATTTTAAGCTGCGGCCCGATGACCCCGGTGGACAGAGGCAGGATCTCATGTGCTTCAAGGCCCGTGAGTTCTGCGGCCATGCGCTGGGTTTCGCGGCAGTTGGCCAGACCTTCCTCACCCGTACAGGCATTGGCCTGCCCGGCATTGGCCAGCACGGCCCGCGCTGTGCCGTAGCTCGCGAGTATTTCCTGACAGATCTGCACCGGCGCGGCCTTGAACAGATTCTGGGTAAACATGCCCGCCAGCACGCAGGGGCGGTCAGAGACTATCAGGCCCAGGTCGTCCCGCCCCGGCTTGCGAAAATTGGCCGCTGCGGCCCCGGCTCTGAATCCCTTGGGCAAATCGTTGTTCATACTTCCTCCCATATATGGAAAATCGCGGGATGACCCGCGATTTTCCTGAAAGAGTGTAAGAGCCTAGCCCTAGGACTTGGCTTTCTGGATTTCTTCTGCCAGTGCCTGTGGCACGCGTTCGTAGTGGTCGAACTGCATGGTGAAGGTGGCACGGCCCTGCGTACGTGAGCGCAGGTCAGTGGCATAGCCGAACATGGAGGCCAGCGGTACCTGTGCGCGCACGCTCTGCGCGCCACCGGCGCGGGCTTCCATGCTCTGGACGCGCCCACGGCGGCCGTTGAGGTCGCCCATGACATCGCCCAGATATTCTTCTGGCGTAACCACTTCCACGTCCATGATGGGTTCCAGCAGCACAGGGCTGGCCTTGTGCATGGCATCCTTGATAGCCATGGAACCGGCCACATAGAAAGCCTGTTCGGAGGAGTCCACTTCGTGGTAGGAGCCGAAGACCAGATTGACCTTGAGGTCAACGCAGGGGAAGCCCGCCAGCACGCCGGACTTCATGGCATCCTGGATACCCTTGTCGATGGCCGGGATGTATTCCTTGGGAATGACGCCGCCGGTGATGGAGTTGACAAACTCGTAGCCATTGCCGGGGTTCGGTTCCACTTCGATGACGCAGTGACCGTACTGACCACGACCGCCGGACTGCTTGGCGTGCTTCATGTCCGACTTGGAGGGCTTGGAGATGGTTTCGCGGTAGGCCACCTGCGGCTTGCCCACGTTGGCGTTGACGTTGAACTCGCGGGTAAGGCGATCCACGATGATTTCCAGATGCAGTTCGCCCATACCGGCGATGAGGGTCTGGTTGGTTTCTTCGTCACCCTTGACGCGGAAGGAGGGGTCTTCCTTGGCCAGCTTGTTCAGCGCGGCAGAAAGGGCGTCGCGGTCGGCCTTGGTCTTGGGTTCGATGGCCACTTCGATGACCGGCTCAGGGATGTTGAGCGATTCCAGGATGACCTCGCGCTTTTCCTCGCAGAGGGTGTCCCCGGTGGAGGCGTTCTTCAGGCCCACAAGAGCCACGATGTCGCCGGCACCGGCCCACTTGATGTCCTCGCGCTTGTTGGCGTGCATCTTGAGGATACGGCCAATGCGTTCCTTCTTGCCGGTATTGGCGTTGAAAACGCTGGTGCCGGATTCCAGACAGCCGGAATAGATGCGGAAGAAGGAAAGATGCCCGATAAAGGGGTCGGAAAAGAGCTTGAAGACAAGCCCGGCCAGCGGTTCCTTGTCATTGCAGTGACATTCCACAAGCTCGTCTTCCTTGCCGGGGACGTGCCCGGTCATGGGCGGGATGTCCACAGGCGAGGGCAGGTAGTCCACAGTGGCGTCCAGCAGGGGCTGCACACCCATGTTACGGAAGGCAGAGCCGCAGAGCACCGGCACGATATTGCGGGCAATGGTGGCCTTGCGGATGCAGGAGATGATTTCCTCCTCGGTGAGGGCCTCACCGCCAAGGTACTTTTCGAGCAGGGCTTCGTCTTCCTCGGCCACTGCTTCGATCAGTTCGTGATGCTTCTCATCGTAGAGGGCCTGCATATCAGCGGGGATGTCCTCCACGGTAAAGTCCGCCCCCTTGGTGCTTTTGTCAAAGCGGATAGCCTTGCCGCGCACCAGATCCACCACGCCTTCAAACTTGTCCTCGGCACCGATGGGCAGTTGCAGGGGCAGGGCCTTGGCACCCAGGCGGTCGTGGATCATGTCCACACAGCGGCTGAAGTTGGCACCGATGCGGTCCATCTTGTTGACAAAGCAGATACGGGGGACATTGTAACGGTCGGCCTGCCGCCAGACTGTTTCGGACTGCGGTTCCACACCGGCCACGGCGTCAAAGACGCAGACGGCACCGTCCAGCACGCGCAGGGAACGCTCTACCTCAATGGTAAAGTCAACGTGGCCGGGGGTATCGATGATGTTGATGCGGCAGTCTTTCCAGAAGCAGGTGGTGGCGGCGGAGGTGATGGTGATGCCGCGTTCCTGTTCCTGCTCCATCCAGTCCATGGTGGATTCGCCATCGTGGGTCTCGCCCAGCTTGTGCGAAACACCGGTGTAGAAAAGGATACGCTCGGTAGTGGTGGTCTTGCCGGCGTCAATGTGGGCCATGATGCCTATATTGCGCTGTTTATCAACAGGAACGGTGCGGGACACGGTATATCCTCCATGAGGGGCGTTGGCAGTCAAAGCAACGCCGCTTCCAAAGGGAGGCGGCGTCGGCTGCGTGATGTTATTTGTGGGCCTTACCAGCGGTAATGCGAGAAGGCCTTGTTGGCGTCGGCCATGCGGTGGGTATCTTCACGCTTTTTCACCGCGCCGCCGCGCCCGTTGAAGGCGTCCAGCAACTCAGCGGAAAGCTTGGCAGTCATGCCCTTTTCGCCACGCGAGCGGGCATAGTTGATCAGCCAGCGGATGGAAAGCGAAATCTGGCGTTCGGGGCGCACTTCCATGGGGACCTGATAGGTGGCACCGCCCACGCGGCGGGCCTTGACTTCCATGTGGGGCTTGACGTTGTCCAGGGCCTTTTCAAAGGCGCGCATGGCGTCTTCGCCCGTCTTTTCAGCCAGGGTTTCAAGGGAGCTGTAGAAAATCTTTTCGGCCGCGCCCTTCTTGCCATCGTACATCAGCCGGTTCACGAACTTGGTGACCAAGCGGCTGGAGTAGATCGGATCGGGCAGCACTTCCCTCTTGGGGATAGGACCTTTACGGGGCATGGGGTTTCTCCTTCATGCGTTGCGGCGTCACCAACCCCGCGACGTGCCGGCGCCTGTCAAAAAAAAAGGGCTGCCGTGGCACGGCGCATGGCGTACACCGGACAGGGACAAAAACTACTTGGGACGCTTGGCACCGTACTTGGAACGGCTCTTGCGGCGGTCGGCCACACCAGAGGTGTCCAGCGTGCCGCGCACGATATGGTAACGCACACCGGGCAAGTCCTTAACACGGCCGCCACGGATGATGACCACAGAGTGTTCCTGCAGGTTGTGGCCTTCGCCGGGGATGTAGGCCGTCACTTCAATGCCGTTGGTCAGGCGCACACGGGCAACCTTGCGCAAGGCCGAGTTGGGCTTTTTGGGAGTGGTGGTGTACACGCGGGTGCAAACGCCACGCCGCTGCGGGCAGGCCTGCAGGGCGGGGGTCTTTTTCCGCTTCACCACGGCCTTCCGCTCGATGCGGATAAGCTGATTGATGGTGGGCATTCTTTCCTCCAGAATGATGGTACGATAACAACAAGGGCTTGCTCATAGCCCGGCTTGGCTGCCTTGTCAAGCGGAAATCCTGAGCCATTCGCAGGGGCACGGGATGTCTACTGTGGCATGTGGAGAGGTGACCAGTTGTCCGTATAGATTTTACTGACAGTTTTGCCGAGATGTCGCCTGATGAATTCGGGACTGTCTCCTTCCGGGAATCCGGCAAGAAAAAGCAGGATGGTCACTCCGGCTTCATGCAAGGACTGGACCTGTGAGACAAGCGCAGGTTCTCTGAAAAAGGAGGATGCCGCCATAGTTACAATGGGAAAGCGGAAACGCCTGGCCTGTTCCAGATTTTTGGGATTCCAGATGCAAAAGGCCGGATAGCGCACACCCGCCTGCACTGCTTCCAGCCAGGCCGAAGGACTGAATACCTCCACGATCATCCTGTCGGGGAAGGGGATTTTTTCCAGCAGCAAGTCATGATCGCCAATCTTGTCTGTAACAAGAATCATCTGCGGATTATCCTGCATTATCCGAGCAATATCGTTGTCCACCAGTGGTGTTCGTGTCTGGCGTATTTTTCGGCCTGCAATATCCTTTATGCTGAGGGCTTTTTCCTTCTTCCTTTCTTCTCCGTCATCTTGCAGCCCCAGCAGAGCTTTAAAGTGTTTCCAGTCATGGGCACCAACCAGTCTGTTTTTTCCGTCAGGCTCTCTGGTCTCAAGGATGTCT
>JAFQED010000047.1 GCA_017415765.1 Desulfovibrio sp.
CCCACAGAAGCCACCTGGTTCTATCGCGTGGATATGCCGGAGGGCTACAAGCATTTTTCCAAAACCAAACCCATGCTGCTGGAGCACCTGGCAGACCTTGACGCATGGTGGGATAACCGTCAGCCCCTTGAGCAAAACGGTGCAGACAAGGCCCGCAAATACAGGGCAGAAGAGCTGCAAGCCCTGCAATACAACTTTGACCTTTGCGGCTTCCCGCAGGAGGAAGAGGAGATCCTGCCCCCTGCTGAACTCATTGCCCGTTACAAGGCCGAACGCGCCAGGCATGAGCAAGTCATGGATGATGCCCTTGCTAAAATTTTGTCCATGCTTGGGGGGCAGGCATGACCCCGCAACAGCTTAAAGCGTCTGTTTTGCAGATGGCCGTCTCTGGAGAGTTAACTGCCGACTGGAGAGAAGAGCATGGCGTTAAAATTTCCTCTTGGCAGGAAACAACTTCAACAAATTTGTTCGAATACGTCACAAGTGGTTCTCGTGGATGGAATAAATTTTACTCTGATCATGGATCTTTTTTTATTCGCATTGGTAATCTAAGTCATGGAACTATAGAAATTGATTATTCAAAAATTCAGTATGTAGATTTACCGAACAAGGCAGAAGGCAAAAGAAGCATTATAAAAAATGGTGATATACTAATCTCAATAACAGCAGATATTGGGATGATAGGTCTTGCTCAAGATGTTGATTATGAAGGATATATCAACCAGCATATCGCTCTTGCTCGCCCTGCCAACATTAAAAACTCTGAGTTTATAGCTTGGTATCTATCTTCAACTATAGGGCAAAAACAGCTTCGGAATAACCAGAGAGGGGCTACTAAGGTAGGGATTGGTCTGGACGATATACGAGGGATACGCATTTCTCTACCCCCTTATGAGGAACAACTAGAGATAGTGAGACGTATCAGAGCAATCCTACCCCTTATCGAAAAATACGGTAAAGCCTATACTTCCCTTCAACAAATTGAAAACGCCTTGCCCGACCAACTCCGCGCCTCTCTTTTGCAGGAAGCCATACAGGGCAAACTTGTGCCACAGTTGGATGATGAACCTGCTGTGGAAATTGATGCCGCCGAACTGGAAGAAGTACCTTTTGCCATTCCTGAGAAGTGGCGGTGGATTTCTTTAGGTGATGCTATTGTTTATGGCAAAGCAGAACAGTCAATAGCAAAAGATATTCCGAAAGAAGCGTGGGTGTTAGACTTGGAGGATATTCAGAAGGAACGGGGAATCATTCTCCAGAAAAAGAGGAATGTTTCCAGCACAAGTAACAAAAACAGATTTTATAGAGGCAATGTCCTTTATAGTAAGTTGCGCCCTTACCTGAATAAAGTGGTCGTGGCTGATGAAGATGGGTATTGCACGACAGAAATTGTACCGATTGACCCACTTTCAAACGGCTACGAAATTGATGCTGACTATCTGAAGACGTATCTTATGTCTCCGTATTTTGTTCATTACGCAAATGAGCGGGCGTATGGCGTAAAAATGCCACGCCTTGGAACGAAGGACGCGAAACTGGCTGCATTCCCCTTACCCCCGATTGCCGAGCAACGCCGTATAGTTGAAAGACTGGAGAAGCTACTGCCAAATATTGACACCGTTGCTTATCTATGATTATGGATTAACATTATTTTAATACTCATATATTCCAAACTTAATATATAGTAATTATGGAGGAAGATTAGATGGGTATAAATAAATTTAGAGATAGAATAGTAGAAATATATGATGAGGCACATTCTTTAAAAACCAAGAATGATGACGGCATAAAAGGAAAACACCTAGATACTATTCTAGATGCTATAAATTATATATATCAGTTTGTTATGAACGACGAAAATCTGATATTGATTAGGCAGACCTATGATGAACATACTATAAAAAATAGCCCTTTAGACAGCCTATCCTGCGAAATAGCACGAAAAATTAATGAGTTTGACGATATACTGAATAGTGATTTATTTGGATTTATGCATGTTGATAAAATATCAAATAATAATAGTGTTAATAACATATCTATATTGGCGAGTAAATTAAATGACCAAGAATTTTTAAAGTTATTGTCTGCGTATGACGTACTGAAACATTTATATGGACATAATAAAACTCTAATTATTCTTGGAGCAAATGGCAGCGGGAAGACTTCTTTTGCAAATTATCTAAAAAATTTGGAAAGACATATTAAAGTCATACCAGCATCAAAACCAATAAAATCTGTAGGACAAATGTTTCAGAATTTTAATTCGACATTGGAAAAATATAATAAAGATTTATATAGTGGTGGAGATTTAAAAGAAGATATAATTCAAAAATTGATTGTTGGATTATGTATTGACCATGATAATGCAGCACGTAAGTACAGAGACACAGGAGAAAGAGGAGGAAAAACTACATATGAAAAGATAAAAGAAATATTTGATGATTTTTTTGAAGTAAAACTCAACAACTCTTGCTTTGCAAGTAAAGAAATGTGTGCAAGTAAGAATGGATGCCCACCGTTTACATTTAATGCAATGAGTGACGGCGAACGTGCAGCATTTTTTTATATTGCAACTGTGATTGCAGCTCCTGATAAATCTTTTATAATAGTTGATGAGCCAGAAAATCATTTAAACCCTGCAATATATAATAAGATATGGGATAAACTAATCGGAACACGTAAAGATTGTCAGTTCATATTTATTTCTCATACTATTGATTTTATTAGAGCAAGGTCTAATTATGAACTTGTTAAAATTAAAGATTTTTCACATCCAAATATATTTGAATTTGAATTTCTAGGAACTTCCCTTGAAGACATAAAATCAGAACATATTATTGAAATTGTTGGAAGTAGAAAACCAATTCTATTCTGTGAAGGAGTAAAAGACAATTATGATTATAAAATATATGAGATTCTCTTTGGAGAAAAATATACTGTAATATCTACGGGAAACTGTGAGTCTGTTAAGAGTAGTGTGGTAGCGTGTAATATTCACGCCACGACTTATAGTATACAATCTGCAATCGGTATCATTGATTCTGATTTGAAAAGCGATAGGGAAATAGAAAGTTTAAAGCATAAAAATATATACACTCTTCGATGTAATGAAATAGAAATGCTGTTGTTAGACGAGTATATATTTAAAGCTGTTTTGCATCATCAGTTCATGAATGAAAATGAATTTGAAAATTTTAAATCTGATTTTATGTCGAAAATTAATTCCAGAAAAGACTATATTGTTAAACGACTTGTAAAAACTCAGATTGATGAAAAACTTGTAATCTCAAAAATCGACGACAAGTCTCATAAAACAAAAGAAGAGTTTAAAACTAATCTTTCTAATATATTCTTAAATATTGATGTTGATACATTATGGAGAGAGTCTGAAAATCGTGTTTCAAAAGCGATTGCAGAAGTAGATTATGATGTTGCTTTGCGTCTATGCTGTCTTGAGCACCAAGAAGTAATTGGTGGCATTGTAAATAAAATAATACCAAATTATGATACAATAGCCTTGGGATTATTAAGTAGCAGTAAAGAGCTAGCTGGAAGGATACGAGATACATATTTCCCAGAAGTACCGATGAACGTATAAACAATGGGCGGCCAATCTCGCAGAAGTGTGCGGCTGTTCATTATTTAAACTATTAATAGAGGAATTGTATGCAAATTATTGATATAGTTAATTGTTCAATCTCCTTCATTCAAGGATATGATACAGGCATTGAAATGGCAGAAAAAAAATATGATATTGATATTTCAGAGCAGCAAATTATAGAATATTTTAATGTTATGCGCTATATTGATAATAATTATTATAATAATATAAATATGATACTTATAAATTCCCTTGAGGCAATATCATTAAATAAAGATTTTATACAGATTTTGACAACAGATATTGCAGTTGCCACATCATTGCGCAAGTCTTTTACAAAACTTGGAGTAGAAGCAATTCGTTCTACAGGAAAAGAGATTATTGTCCATATCATAAAACAATGGATTGATCGTATTTTTGCAGATATGAGATATGACCTATCAGTGAATCGCGAACTTATACAAAATCCTAGCTTGCAGAATTATCTGATAACTCTAAATCATATAATCAGAGTGAAAATAAAAAAATATATTCAGATGGATGCTGATTTTTGTGAACAATTAGCTAAAAGCGTATAACGTATGGATTATACCTAGCTGAGAGGGAAATCTTTGAGCAGTCTTAGTAGCAGTTAGTATATATCGTCGGCCTATGGTCAACAAACCTGTCAGGCGAACCATCAAAGCGGGGACATCCGCCAAATCAAGTCTGACCTACTACAACTTTTTCAACATGCTGTGAGATAGGCTTTTCGTCTGCTTCCTGTGCATCCAGAGCTGGATCTTATGCTCTTCAAACCGCTGAAAAAGGAATTTTTCATAGAATACTGCAGCTTTTTCTGTTTTGGCATCAACCAGAAAGACAGCCCAGGCAAGCTCATTGCAGCAGGCCCGGTGCAAGGCATCCAGAACCAGCAAGCTGCCGATGTGCTGTCCCTGAAATGCGGAAGTAACAGCCAGTCTGCCCAGACGGATAGCCGGAACAGATGGGTAACGTGGCATCTTGCGGGCCGTGTCTTCCGGCAGAGAGGTCAGAAGGATGGGAGCCGCAGAGAGAGTATAAAAACCGATGATCTTCTTGGGAGAGGCCTCTTCCCTTGCCGCGATGACCGTGGCAAAGCCGCGTCTCATATCCTGACCGGCTTGCTTGTGCAGGTAGGCATCAAGAGCCGGTTCGCCGCAAGTAAAACCGCTCCTGTCCATGTCCGGCGTCAGGAGGCCAAACAGCAGCTTCATGTGCTTTCGACCCGTGCGGCATATTCGGCAGCCAGATCCTTGAGAAAGGGCGTGGATCCAGAGACTTTTTCCTCCAACAGGGCAGCAGCCAAGAGTTCCTGATCCCGCATGGCAAGACGAATGACCGTCTGTTCGGCAATGACCCGTTCCGCCTTTTCCAGAGCCGCTTCGATCAGAAAATCCGTGCGGGTACGGCCCTGCATGGCGGCGGCACGGTCAATGGTCTCCCTGACGGCAAGGGGGATCCTCGCATCAATGCGGGACATGGGGACTTCATAAGATTGTGTCATGGCAATTACCTCAAAAAATTTATACGGTAATTTCCCGTACACGGCAAGAGGGCGGTGTCCTCCAAGTAAAGTCCTCGTTCTGGCTGCTACTCCTGCCCTTTGATTTCATGCGATTGCCCTGGCTCGATGCTCTGCCGCACTGGACGGGGAGACTTGCTTTTGCTATGTTTTTTTCAAGTTTCAACCCCTGCCCCGGAGGAAACGACATGGTGGATGATGCAGCGCGGAGCGGCCTTGCCAAGCGTATGGAGCTTCGGCAGACTGGTCGCACCCTTGAGAAAGCCCTTGCCGACAACAAGAGCCAGGACAAGATCTACAGTGAAAGTCTTGTCGATTTTTTGCGGGACAAGGGGCGTATCGTCTGTATTTCGGACGACAGCAGCCTGACAGACAAAATGCAGGAGCTTGTCTGCACCCGCCTCAAAATGCCCGCTGCCTGTCTTGCCTCCAGCGCATCGGTAGATACCGTCATCAGCAGTCTGCGTCATCTTGTGACCAACGGGCACAAGCCTCTGTTGCTGATCGAGCAAAATTTGCGTGGCCGTGACCTGAGCTTTCTGCTGCGGCTGCTCAAAACGGGCTTCCCCGAGATCCTCTGCATTGTCATTGCCCGCGAAAGCAACAAGCAGCGTTTTTCCCTGTTGTATGAAAGCGGCGTGGACAACTGCATGATCCGGCCCATCAGCGATCAGGCCCTGCTGGAAAAACTGGCCCTTACCGTCAAGCCGCAGGGCAAACTGGGCCGCCAGTTGGAATGGGCGCGCAACCTGCTGGAGCAGGGCGATCATCTGCAAGCCCTGCAGGTTTGTCGTCAGGCTCTGGAGGTCAAAGCCAACTCCTCGGCCACGCTCATGCTGGTGGGGGATATTTTCCGCGCCATGAAGCAGTTTGACAAGGCCTGTGACGCTTACGAAAAGGCCAGCCGGGCCTCCACGCTCTTCATCGAACCGCTCAACAGGATGGCCGAGGTCTATGCCGATACCGGCAACATCCCCAAGCAGCTTGAATACCTGAAGAAACTGGACGAGCTTTCACCCCTCAACCTTGAACGCAAACTGCTCATCGGCGAGCTGTACTTCAAGCTCAACCGCCCGGACAAGGCCCGCAAGACCTTTGAGGAAGTCATGGAGCTCTCTGACCGCGAGGCCAAGGAGCATGTGGCCGGTGTGGCCTACCGCGTGGCCGAGGTCTATACCGAGCACGACCCCGACACTGCGGCAGCCTTCCTGCAACGCGGGCTGGAAGCCAAGAAGAGTTTTTGGAACATCGAGGACATCATCACCTTCAATCGTGTGGGGCTGTTGCTGCGCCGGGCTGGCAAGTGGGCAGAAGCCGTGGAGGAATACCGCAAGGCCATCCATGTGGCCCCCAATGACGAAAGTCTGCACTATAATCTTGCGATGGCCTTTCTGGAAGGCAAGGAGTACGAATCTGCACGGGCCTCGGCCCTCAAGGCACTGGCCCTCAAGCCTGACCTCCCCAACCGTTCGGCGGCGGTGGCCTGTAATCTGGCCACGGTCTTTTTACACACTGGTGACAAAGTGCACGCCCTGCCCATCCTGCGTCAGGCCCTTGAGTGTGCGCCGGATAATGAACAGGTCAAGGCTTTGTTGCAGGAAGCAGGCAGCGAGGAGTAGCAGGGCAGCAGCACGGCTGGGTAAGCCAAGACGCACAGCAATTTTCTGCGTCCACCAATGGCGGAACGAAGTCGCCGTGGCGCAAGAGCCGTAAAGGTTTTTGCAGGCTGCGGGCGCACTACGCTGTTCTCTGCTGGCTGTGTACTGGCAGCCTTTTTGCAATCAATGCGGCATGGATGTCTTCAACTACGATCCTGCGGCTGTCCTGAGCCTCATCCTCACCATCATGCGCGTGAGCATTGTCATGTTCATGCTGCCGATCTTCTCCACCAACAATATCCCCATTCCGGTCAAAGCCGCCGTGACCCTGGTCTTTTCGCTGGGCGTCTGGCCGCATCTGGCAGTGGACGGCGCATCCATGCCCGCCCATCCTTTTGACGTGGGCCTGATGATGCTGGGTGAGGTGGTGCTGGGTCTGGTGCTGGGGATGATCGTCAATTTTCTGTTCATGGGCATCCAGGCCGGGGGGGAACTGCTGGGCTTTCAGATGGGCTTTACCATGATCAACTTTGCCGACCCCATGACCGGCAACCAGACGGGAGCCACGGCCTTCTTTCTTTGGATGGTCTCTCTGCTGGCCTTTTTGAGCCTTGACGGCCATCTGTACATGATCAAGGGGTTTGCAGCCTCCTTCCAGTTAGTGCCGCCGGGCAGCCTTCTGCTGGGGGATACGGTACTCTGGCAGGTGCTGCATCTGGCAGCGCAGCTTTTCGTCCTGGCCCTGAAGATAGCCGCGCCGGTCATGGTGGCCCTTTTTATGGTGGAAGTGGCCCTGGCCCTGGTGGCCCGTATCTCCCCGCAGGTACACATCATGGAATTCGGCTTCCCCATCAAGATCGGGGTGGGTTTCTTCTTTGTGGGGCTTTTGCTGGTGGTCATGGCTGACGAGGTGGAACGCTTCATCAATGGCATGGACGGCATTTTTGTCAATGTGCTGCGCAGTATGAGTCCGCTGTACCAGTAGGGCTGGCTGCCATTGAACATGGCAGTCGCTCTAACACATACAACAAATAACATACAACAATATATTTTATACGGAGATATTATGCGGGACACAATCGAGAGAGAGAGAGAGGGAAAGAGGGCGGAACTATAAACTTATAGATAAATTCATTCTCTGGTATTTACCAGCATTGTATGTAGTATGTTTTATTATATCATCATGCTTGCAGGTATATTTCTTCAATGTCAAAGATTATGACTTTAACTTTTTTCTGACACAGCCATATCGTATTTTTCAAGGCTGGGACGCCTGCATTCCCTTTTCACTGTCTGCCAGCGAATACTCGTTTTATGCCCATCACTTCACACCACTTTCCTTTTTACTGGCTCCTGTCATTGGTCTTTTCCCCAGCCCCTATACCCTTGCTGTCATACATGCCTGTTCTGTTGGGCTTGTGGCCTTTATCCTGCCCCGTCTGGCCCAATGCGTACTGGAATCCTCCTCGCTACAGGATCAGCCGCTTGTCTGGCGCAGTGTCAGCCTGTTTATCCTGCTGATATTTTTCTTTTTTTCCCCATATATTGCAGCATATAATTGTGCAACACACTTTACCACATTGGTGACACCGGCGTTAGCCCTGGCTCTGTTGAGTCTGCACAAAGGGTGGCACAGGATACTTTTTATCTGCTGTATCCTCATTCTTATTGCCCAGGAAAGAGCGTCTGTCTCTATCTTTGGCCTTGGCATGTATGCCGTTCTTGTGCTGCGGCAATATCGTCTCGGTATCTTCCTTTGCCTTGTATCCACCACATGGTTTTTTTGTGTTGTCAAGGTAATTTTACCTCTGTTACGGGATTATGCCGGACTTGACGGTGACTACGCCTTTGCCCATGCCATCAATGTCGGACTACTGCTCCCCCAAAAATTGTCCTATCTATTCCTGTTTTGTCTGTTCTCCATCTTTTTGCCATTTTGTGGAAAAAAAGCTTTTCTCACCGCATGTTGTGCATTGCCTATGATTGGCATGTCACTCGTCAGCGGACGAGAGGGAATGCTGCGTTTTGTTTTCCACTATCAGGATCTCCCATCTATTTTTGTGCTTTTATCCATGACCTACGGTGCAGCATGGCTGCAACAAAAAATTTCCTTCCGGCATTGGTGGAAACTGGCCACGGTTACAGTTATTGTCTATATTGTAGCGATACAACTCAGCAATACCGCACTGACAAACCCCATTCCCAAGACCATTTCCTTCCTGACCTCTCCCCACAGGGACGCACTTTCTGCCCTCAATGAAGATGTAAAACGCTTTGCGGATGTCCCGGAGGAAGTGCATCTCTATGTCCAGTCAGGCATGGGCCCGCGCTTTGCCTTTTTCCGCCACCGCTATGCCGCACGGGCCGAAACCCTGGCTAAAGCCGCCTCGCACCCAAGTTTCTTTATTATTTCTCCCGTCTGCTTCATGCAGCAAAAAGACAGCTTCGAACAACTTGCGGCAAAAGCCGATCGGCAAGCGGGTCTTGAACTGGTATTGGACAATGGCAGGATGCGGGTTTATGCAAGCCAGCAGCTCAAAGCCGAATATGCTGACCTGCTGTCGCGCATTACAGAATGACAGGATACCTCTTCCGGGATCCCCGCTGCACGGCTTTGACATAGAGCGAAATGCCATTGAAAGTGGCAGTCGCTCTGGCAGCGGCCCTTGCCAGTTCGGGTAAGAATCCTATCTTTTGGCAAACATTGCGAGGAGGCAGTATGGCACGAATGCGCTCGGCCAAACAGGCACTGGAAGCAGCCCTGAACGGTCAAAACTGGCGACGATCCCTGCCCGAAATCGCCGCAGCTGGTATGCCGTATGTGGGCCCGCTCTTTTCCTTTCTGCTCAGGGGGCCGCTGCTCATGCACCGGGCCGCAGCAGCACTGGGGGCTACCGTAGCCCGGCTGGCAGAAAGCCAGCCAGAGGCAGCACGCAATATCGTCCGCCGCTATATGTGGCACATGAATGAGGAGTCCGGCAACATCGGCTGGGGCATCCCGGAAGCCTTTGGCGAAACCCTGGCGGCCAGTCCCCTCCTGGCGCGGGAATTCCATCGCGTGCTCATCTCCTATATCATCAGTCTGGACAGGGATGACAACTTTTGCGACCACCCGCCCCTGCGCCGCTCCTGCTTTTGGGCTATTGGCCGTCTGGCACAGGCAGACCCCGGGCTGGCACAGAGTGCGCGGGGCTGGCTGCGCAAGGGGCTGGAAGATGAGGATATGTTGTGCCGGGGTATGGCTGCCTGGGCCTTGGGGCAGCTACCGCCGGACATCATGGATGCCCCGGCCCTGCGCCGCCTGGCCGAAGCAGATCATACGGAACTGTGCAGCGTTTTTGACGGCGAAACCATCACGGAGGCAAGTGTAAGTACTCTGGCCCGGGATGTGCTGCGGACGAACGCCCCTGCAAACCCTGCTCAAGGGTAAAACCCTCTGATGGAGAAGCTCGGACAGCTCCGTCGAGAGTTTTTCCTGGCTCCGGGGAGCGGGCTATACTTGTCTGCTGTACAGCCCTCTGCGGATAGGCTATGCTGCACACCATGCAAGAGCCAGTCTGCAAGAATGTTTCTTCCGGCAGTCGGGGCAGTGCAGCCGTAAACCAGCGGCTGCTGCTGGATGGCCGCCCCCGGACGCTGGCCGTGGATGTAGCCGGGCGGCAATGGCAACTGGAACGGGCCGCAGACCTTGAAGAACTCTGGCAGGCCATGACCGAGGACGGCGACGCCTTTGATGACGAGCGTCTGCCCTACTGGACGGAGCTGTGGCCATCTAGCCTTGTCCTGTCCGAATGGCTCTCGCGCTGTGCTGCGCGGATACAGGGCCGTACCTGCCTTGACCTTGGCTGCGGGCTGGGCCTGACGGCACAGGTGGGGCAATGGTTGGGGGCGCGGGTCGTGGGCATGGACTATGAGGCCGAGGCCCTGCGTTTTGCCGCGCACAATGCCCGGCTCAACGGGGTGGCGCAACCGGCATGGCTGTTGATGGACTGGCGGCGTCCAGCCCTGCGGGCAGACAGCATGGACTGCATCTGGGGCGGCGACATCATGTATGAAAAACGCTTTGTCAGCCCTGTACTGCGTTTTCTGGAACACGCCCTCGCTCCGGGCGGTACGGCGTGGGTGGCCGAGCCGGGGCGCACTGTCTATGACGCCTTTTTGCACGCCCTGCCGACTTTTGGCTTTGAGGGGCGGCGCGTCCATTCGGGCGAGGTCCGTGTCATCTATGATACCCCGGTGACGGTGACTGTACATATTTGGGAACTGGGACGCCCGGCCTGAAAGAGCCTGAGCCGGATCTGCTGCCGGGATAGATACCTGTGATCCGCATTGGCGCGGGAGAGGAGGGATAAGCATGGGGAAACTCGTCCGCTTTGGTGTTTCACTGGATGAAGACCTGCTGAAGCCCTTTGACAGCCTGTGTGAACGCAAGGACTATCCCACCCGCTCCGAAGCCATCCGCGACCTGATCCGCAAGGCATTGGTAGAAGATGCCTGGGAGGACAGCGATGGGCAGGGTGCGGGCACGCTTACTCTGGTCTATGACCATCACAAGCACGATCTGGCGCGGCGTCTCATGGCTATCCAGCACGATGCCCATGATATTATCATCACCTCCCTGCATGTACATCTTGACCACCATAACTGTCTTGAAGTGCTGATACTCAAGGGAGAAGCTACACGGGTGCGCGAGCTGGCGCAGAAGCTGATCTCCTGCCGGGGGGTCAAGCACGGCGTGTTCAGCCCAAGCAGCACAGGACAGGGACTTGCCTGATGGAAGACGTACAAAGTTACAGCCCCAGCGTTGCCATGCACATTGACCGCGTGGGGGTACGCGGGCTCAAGCTGCCTCTGCGGGTGCGTGACCGCGCCCAAGGTATGCAGCAGACTGTGGCCAGTGTGGACATGGGGGTGGATCTGCCTTCATCCTTCAAGGGGACCCACATGAGCCGCTTTGTGGAAGCCCTGGAAGACTGGGAAGGCGAGATAGGCTACCAGTCCGTGCGCCATCTGCTGGAGACCGTCAAGGCGCGCCTCAGTGCCCAACGGGCCTGGGTGAGCTTCAGCTTTACCTATTTCATCAAAAAGCCCGCGCCAGCCTCGGCCCGGCCCGGTACGGTGCATTACGACTGCCGCCTTGTGGGTACGCTGGACGAACACGGCCAGAGCTTTCGGCTCTGCCTTGCGGTGCCGGTCATGACTGTTTGCCCCTGCTCCCGCGCCATCAGTCGCGAAGGGGCGCACAGCCAGCGTGCCATCGTCCATATGGAAATCCGGATGCGGGGTTTCTCCTGGCTGGAAGAATTTATCGAGCTGGCCGAAGCCGCCGGGTCGTCAGCCATTTACAGTCTGCTCAAGCGTGAGGATGAAAAGTTCGTCACCGAAACTGCCTTTGCCGATCCTGTCTTTGTGGAGGATGTGGTGCGCAGGGTGGCACAGGGCCTTACCGCACACGAACATGTGGAGAGCTTCAGCGTGGAGGTCGAGAGTATGGAGTCCATCCACCACCACAATGCCTTTGCCCGCATCGTACGGCCATAGCAGTGGAAGAGATACATGCTATACGGGCCCTTGCCTTGTTGGCTGCGGCCCGTCAAACCATGGGGGGCGATGCAGCGGGGCATCGGCCTGGCAGCCCTGCCAGAGGCCACGCGCCCGCATGGCGCGCAACAAGTCCGTCATCAGCGGGCGTTTGAGGGCAGCCCAGTCCGGCGCAAGCAGGGACTGGGGCGGCGGGTCGCTTTGCAGGCGGTGGATGACCAGACGTGCGGGGATACGCGGCAGGGCAGCGCAGAGTATGTCCACATATTCATCCCGTGCCAGGGGATGGTACTGCCCTGCCAGATACTGCCGTGCTAGTTCCGTGCCTTGCGGCACAAAAACATTGTGCAGCTTGATGCCGGACAGCGGCAGATCGGTGGCCCAGTCCACGCTCTGCAGAAAGTCTGTTTCATCCTCACCGGGCAGACCGGCCATCAGGTGACCGCAAACCAGCAGGCCCTGATCGGCGGCCTGTCGCACGCCATCAGCTGCGCAGGCTGCCGTATGCCGCCGGTTGATACGGGCAAGGGTGGCATCGTGGGCACTTTGCAGGCCCAGTTCCAGCCAGACCTCCCGAAAACCGGTCTGTGCCTCCAGCCGGGCCGCAGCCCGTGCCAGCAGTTCCAGCTTTTCGGCATCAAGGCAGTCAGGCCGCGTGCCCACAGCAAGGCCACAACAGCCGGGCAGGCCCAGCACAGTATCCAGGATGGCAGCCAGCCGGGAGGCCGGGCCGTAGGTATTGGAAAAGGACTGCAAGTAGGCCATGAAACGGCGGTCAGGATCGGTGGCGGTATATTTGTCATGCCAGCGTTGCCATTGGGCGGCAAGGTGCAACCCCTGCCCCCCCAGGCCGGAACCGGAGCCGTGCGCATCGCAGAAAATGCAGCCCGTGCGGGAGAGGCTGCCGTCCCTGTTGGGGCAGGAGGCCCCGGCGTCCAGCGCGATTTTTTGTACCCGCACGCCGTAGCGATTGCGAAACCATGTGGCCAGGGTGTACCAGTGTGTCATGCGGGCGGCTCCCGTTGGTGCAGGGACAGGCAAAGTTTTTGAACCCGGCGCATCAAGCCTTGACTTCAGACCGGAATTGACTGACAGTTTCACGTCATATGACGAAATCTTACCGCCCGGCGTCCTGACAGTGACTGACCTCGGCAGAGGCAGCCAGCAGAAGCCACAAGGGTGGGCGGGGCCAGCATACGCGCCCCGCCACAGCGAGGCAAGCAAGACAGATGTCCAAGATTCTGGATTTCGCACTGGGGCTTTTTTCCAGCGATTTGGCTATTGACCTTGGTACCGCCAATACCTGTGTTTACGTCAAGGGGCAGGGTATTGTGCTGCGCGAGCCATCAGTGGTGGCCGTCAAGAAGGACTCCCGTGGCAACAATGTGGTGTTGGCCGTGGGGCATGATGCCAAGCGTATGCTGGGCAGGACGCCCGGCAACATCCAGGCCATCCGTCCCATGAAGGACGGCGTTATCGCCGACTTTGAAGTTACGGAGGCCATGCTGCGCCACTTTATCGCCAAGGTACACAACTCCCGTCGGCTGGTACGTCCGCGTATCATGATCTGTGTCCCCACGGGCATAACCCAGGTGGAAAAGCGCGCTGTCAAGGAATCTGCCCAGTCAGCCGGGGCGCGCGAGGTCTATCTTATCGAAGAACCCATGGCCGCAGCCATTGGGGCTGACCTGCCCATCCAGGAGCCTACCTCCAACATGGTGGTCGATATTGGTGGCGGCACCACCGAGGTGGCAGTCATTTCGCTGGCAGGTATCGTCTATTCCCGCTCGGTGCGTGTGGGTGGGGACAAGATGGACGAAGCCCTCATGACCCACGTCAAGCGCAAGTACAATATGCTGATCGGTGAATCCTCGGCAGAAGAGATCAAGATCAAGATCGCCTCGGCCTACCCGATGGATCCTGAACAGCAGATCGAGGTCAAGGGCCGTGACCTTGTGACCGGTATCCCGCAAAATATCATCATCACCTCTGGGGAAGTCCGCAAGGCCATTTCCGATCAGGTGGACAGTATCGTGCAGGCCGTGCGCATCGCGCTGGAACAGACCCCGCCGGAGCTGGCAGCCGACATCGTTGACCGTGGTATCGTGCTGACCGGTGGCGGTGCGCTGCTCAAGGGGCTGGATCAGCTTTTGCGCGAGGAAACTTCCCTGCCCATCACCGTGGTGGACGACCCGCTTTCCACCGTGGTCATGGGTACGGGCAAGGCCCTGGACAATATCCACATCCTCAAGGAAGTCTGCATTGATTGAAGGCCGTTCCAGGCTTTGGCTGCAATGACTGTCAGTATCGGATGGTATGTTTTTTTGAACAGCGACGTTGTGCCGGAACATTCCGCTGCGGCGTCGCTGCTGTCTGTGCTGATGCGGGAGGCATGAGCCGTGACCGGGCGGCGTATCCTGATCCTTGCGGGCGTCCTGCTCATCCTCTTTCTGGGAATGTACTCCTGGAACCAGCGCACACGTCATCTGGACGACCTTGCCACCGATGTGGGGCTGGAAGTGACCGGGGCTGTGCTCAAGCCCCTGCGTGCCATTGAGGCTACGCTGCGGGGCTTCTGGGATCGCTACTTTGACCTGGTCGATGTGCGGGCCGAAAACGAGATGCTGCGCTCCCGCCTGGAAGATATGGAAGCCCGCCTGCTGGCCAATACCGAGGATCTGGCTGAACTGCGCCGTCTGCGGGAGCTGCTGCGCCTGCCGGTGGACGTGAACTGGCGGCCCCTGGGGGCACGGGTTCTGGCGGGCAGGATGGGCCCCAACGCCGTGCTGGACAGCATCGTCATCAACCGGGGCTACAGCAACGGAGGGCGGCCCGGCACCCCCCTGGTCACGCATCAGGGCCTTGTGGGTCGGGTGCTTCGGGCCAGCGCACACAGTGCCACGGTGCTGCTCATCACCGATCCTGGCAGCCGTATTGCCGTCTTTGCACAGGAAAGCCGTGCCCTGGGCATTTTGGCGGGCCGTGGTACGGGCTCTCCCCTTGAAGTCAATTTCGTAGAGCGTGGCAGTGCCATCCGCAAGGATGAGGTACTGATAACCTCCGGTCTGGATGGCAAATTCCCCAAGGGTATCCCTGTGGCGCGGGTGGTCAGCGTGGCCCCCTCGGACTATACCCAGTTCCTGGCAGTGGAGGCCGAGCCTTCGGTGGACTTGCGCCATGTGGAAGAGGCCCTTTTGCTGGAACCTGTCCGGCAGGGCACAAGCATGGTCGGCCCCCAGCTCCCCCCTGTGCCCCCCTCTCCGGCAGATGCGGACGCCTTGGCCGTTACGCCTGTTGCCCCAGGCTCGTCAGGTACGCCTACGCCGTCCAGACCAGCGGGTGGACGCTGAGGCCATGCCATGAAAACCATCCGCAATATCTGTTGGTGGCTGGCCTTCATGGTCGTGGGCATTGCCGTACAGGCAGCCGTGCCGGGGCTGGATGTGCTGATACTGGGCCTTGTCATCCTGTTGCAGGAAGAGGACTACAGGAACATGCTCTGGCTTCTGCCGGTCTTCATCCTCTTGCAGGAGGGTATGGGCTGTCGCAGTTTCGGGGCCAGCATCATCTGGTATACGGCGGCCATCCTGCTGTTCAGGCTGGGGCACTGGCTGTTTGAGGTGGAGAATTTTCTTTTTGTCTTCCTGCTGTCTGCCTGTCTGGGAGCGACCTACTTTGGTGTGGCCTGGCTGATGGATCCCTTGCAGGGTATCCCCTTCGACCAGCAGGCCATGCTGGATGCCAGCCTTGTGCAAGCCATCTTCCTGCCGGTTGCCTGGCGTTTGTGCGTCATGCTGCGGCCTCGTCGGGAGTCTGCCGATGCCTGAGCCCCGCTCCACCCTCCCCCCTCAGCCTGAAAAGCGCGGGCTGCGCTCCTGGCTGAAAATACAGGTTGAAAGCGAGAGCTATCAGCCCCCGCGTGGCGGGGTCATTTTGCTGCAGGTGCTGGTGGGCCTGTTTTTCTTCATTTTTGTGGTGCGCTTCTGGTATCTGCAGGTACACCGGGGCGCGGAATTCACCGTACAGGCCCAGCGCAACCACCAGCGCGAGGAGCGCATCTTCGCGCCACGGGGCCGCATCATGGACAGGAGCGGCAAGGTGCTGGCCGACAACCGCACGGCCTACGGCCTGTCGCTGGTGCGGGAGGACTGCCCTGACATCCCGGCTACCCTGGCCCAGATCAGCGCGTGGTCGGGCATACCGCTCAAGCGTATCCAGGAGAAATACCAGCAGGACCGCGCCAAGATGAAGGCCTTTGAGCCGCTCCATATCATCACGGATATTGACTTCAACATGGTAGCGCGTATCGAGAGCGAGCTGCACGCCTGGCCTGGCCTGCATATCGTGGTGCGCACCAAACGTCATTACCCGGAAAAAGACCTCTTTGCCCATGTGCTGGGCTATGTGGCCGAAGCCAACGAACAGGAGCTTGCCAAGGATACGGCCCTTGCCCTGGGCGACCTTGTGGGCAAGCAGGGCCTTGAATACACGCTGGAGCAACGTCTGCGCGGGCACAAGGGTCTGTACAGGGTGGACGTGGACGCGCACTCCCGCGTCCTGGGCAAGCATTTGCACACCCGCCCGCGTGGGGGGGAGGAGATGCACCTGGCCCTTGACCGGGATCTGCAACAGGCTGCGTGGCAGGCCCTGAAAGGTGAGGCCGGTTGCGTGGTGGTGATGGAGGCTGATACGGGTAAACTGCGGGCACTGGTCACGGCCCCGGCCTATGACAATAATCTCTTTGCCGCCGGTATTTCGCAAAAGGACTGGGACGCCCTGCGCAACAGCAAGCGTTTCCCCCTGCAAAACCGTGTCATCCAAAGCATCTATCCGCCGGGTTCTGTCTGGAAGCTGGTCATGGCCGCGCTTTTTCTTGAAAACGGCATTGACCCCAGGACCACGGTGTTCTGTCCCGGACAGGTCAAGCTGGGGAACCAGATCTTTCGCTGCTGGCGCAAGGGTGGGCATGGTCATGTCAATCTGGAAAGCTCGCTCATCCACTCCTGCGATGTCTATTACTACCTGATGGCCGAGCGTATCGGCATCGACAAGATTGAAGGCTTTGCGCGGGCCAGCGGTTTTGGTCAGGAGACAGGGGTGGAGCTGCCCCATGAGCGTTCCGGGCTGGTGCCATCACGGCAGTGGAAAAAGCGACGGCACGGCGTGGTCTGGGTGCGGGGCGATACCTATAATACCTCCATCGGGCAGGGCTATACGCTGGTCACGCCTGTGCAGATGGCTGTTTATGTTTCGGCCCTGATCAACGGGGGCAGGTTGCTCAAGCCACAACTGCTGGAAGAAGCCCAGACGGTGCAGCAGGGCAGTATCCCCACCAGGGCGCAGCATCTGCGCTTTATTGTGGAGGCCATGCGAAAGACCGCCAGTAGCGGCACGGCACGGGTGGTGGGCCGCAAGGATGCCGACATGGGTGGTAAAACCGGCACGGCGCAGGTGGTCAAGCTGAAGATGGACGCAGCGGAACGCCGCCTGACCACCGCCGAGATGGAATACGCCCAGCGCGACCATGCCTGGATAGCCACCTGGGGAGCAAGGGATGGCAAGCAGTATGTGGTGGTGGTCATGGTGGAGCATGGGGGGGGCGGTTCCAGCGTGGCCGGGCCTGTGGCCAAAAAGGTCTATGAGCATCTTTTTGGGCCGGAGGAAGTGAGCGGGGAGGAAGTCGCCGCAGTAGCCCAGCCCACTGCACGGCATACCGTGGCTGGCCGGACGGATTAGAGCGAAATGCCATTGAAAATGGTATCGCTCTGGCGGACGCGAGAGCGGACGCCCGCGCCGTAAGCAAGCGGGAAAACCGCGCTTTTCCCGCGAAGCGTAGGCAGCGTATGGATTGAAACACAGAGTGTTTCAATCAGAAAATGCCTTAGGCCCGCCGCTGTGGGTGAGTTTTTGCTTGTGAGATTGACTTGGGGGAGTATTTTTTGGCGTGTGTTGTCCTGTATATTGTCACAAGTCTCCGTCAAAAACAGCCTTTTCCGCGCTGGCTGCGTCATTGTGCGATTTTGGTCGGTCATGTACTCAAGTACACTCCCTCCCAAAATCGCCCACTTCCTGGCCAGCACGAAAAAATCTTATTTTCTCGGATTCTTGCGACACCAGCCACCGCCTTCCGCTTCGCTTCAGGCGGGCAAAGGAAATTGCATTTTCCCCGCTCATGCGGTTGCCCTGCCGGATTTGAGCCAAGCGCGTGACAAAAGAAGGATTTTGCGGTCAAATGGCCGTCAGGAAAAGCTATGGACACGCGCCTTTTGAGCTATCTTAACTGGGGCCTTCTGGCCTGTATGCTGGCCCTCTATTTTGTGGGTATCGGCAATCTTTACTCTGCCAGCGGGACGCGGCTGGAAGAAGGTATGACCTTTGCTCCTTTCTACCAGCGTCAGCTCATCTGGGGACTGATGGGCCTGATGGCCATGCTGCTTGCCATGTGCTTTGATTATCGCCAGTTGCGTAACCTTGCCTGGCCTTTTTTCATCTTTACCCTGGTATTGCTGCTGCTCGTGCCCATCATGGGCAAGACGGTCTATGGGGCCAAACGCTGGCTCTCACTGGGTTTTATGAGCGTGCAGCCCTCAGAGCTGGCCAAACTGGCCGTGCTGGTGCTCTCGGCGCGTTTACTGGCCCGTGGTGGTGCGCCCCTGGGCTGGAAGGAGTTTGCTTCGGTGCTGGCAGTGGGGCTGGTCCCCGCCGCCCTTATCATTACCCAGCCCGATCTGGGGACGACACTGCTGGTATTGCTGATCTTGGCAGGCATGATACTCTTTCACGGCATCCGGGGCTATGTCTTCAAGACCTGCCTGCTGGCTGTGCCGCTGCTGGGGGCCTTCATGTGGTTTGTGGGGATGCACGATTACCAGCGGCAGCGCGTGCTGACCTTTCTGAATCCGGGGGATGACCCGCGTGGCACAGGCTACCACATCCTGCAATCGCGCATCGCCATCGGGTCGGGAGAGATCTGGGGCAAGGGCTTTGCCGAGGGCACGCAGAGCCAGTTACGTTTTTTGCCGGAACGTCATTCGGACTTTGCCGTGGCTGTTTTTGGAGAGGAATGGGGCTTTGTGGGCTGCGTGGCTCTGGTGACGCTGTTCTGCCTTTTCCTGCTTTCCATTTTTTCCACGGCGGTACAGGCCAAGGACCGTTTTGGCAGTATGCTGGTAGTAGGGGTGTTCTTTTACTTTTTCTGGCAGATCGTCATCAACATGGGCATGGTCATCGGGCTGATGCCGGTAGTGGGCATACCGCTGCCCTTCATCAGCTACGGGGGGACCTCCATGTTGGTCAATTTCCTGCTGCTGGGCATCGTGCTCAATGTGTCCATGCGGCGTTTCATGTTCAAAAGCTAGTGGGGGTCGCCATGGGCAAGGACGAAATAGCATACCTGGGTTCTGACACGGTCTATGAAGGCAAGCTGGGCTTCAAGGGTACTGTGCGTATCGAAGGCAAGTTCAAGGGCGAGATAAACAGTGACGGCACCCTGAACGTGGGCAAGGACGCACAGGTGCAGGGCAGCATCAATGTGGGTGAACTGCTGCTTTCCGGGCATTTTTCCGGCGATGTCACGGCCAAGCGGCGGGTGGTGGTCTATGCCTCCGGCGTGCTGGAAGGCGTGCTGCAAACCCCCAGCCTGCTTACCGAAGAAGGGGCCATCATTGAAGGGCAGATCGTCATGCGCAACCCTGGCAAGACCCCGGCCAAGCCTTCGGAGAGTTAGAGCGAAATGCCATTGAAAATGGCAGTAGCTCTGGCGGACGCGAAAGCGGACGCCCGCGCCGTCAGCAAGCGGGAAAACCGCGCTTTTCCCGCGAAGCGTAGGCAGCGTTACGATTGAAACACAGAGTGTTTCAATCAAAAAATGCTCTAGAGCGAAAGAGGGATTTGGCATTGCCTTTCGCGACAATGCGCCTTGCCACTCAGGCCTTGTAATTTTTGTTCACAAATGCTAGGTTTAATCAACTCAAGGATGAGTTTGCAGAAACGTCGCCAAGGATGGCTCACAGATCAAGAACTGGGAGTCGAGATGGAAACCTCTGCACTGGCAAGTGGGTTGAAAGTTCATGGGAGCGCGGCTGAGAACACAGCTTCACTGGCAACGAAGAGGACGATCGCTGCCACTGATGTGCTTTCTGATTTTGAAAAAACCTTCTTTGCCCCAACCTTGCAGGCAAGTGGACATGGATCCCCTGAGCTTTTCAGCAATCAGGGCATTTCCACACTGAGTTTTCAGGAAATGAACTACTGGAGTATCGAGCTGCACAACAGTATGTTACAATGAGTCTGATATGCAATCTGTGGTATTTTCAGAGCAGTATTGCTATGCGGATCTCCAGAAAACACATTGCAAGGTTGCCGAACCCAAAGGGTGTCCCTGATAGCATGATGTCAGGGGCACCCTTTGCGTATCTCAGGGCGATCGCATGAAATCAAAGGGTAGGAGTAACAGCCAGAACGGAGAGCAGGAAGTTGTCATCCCAGCCTGCTCTTTTACGCCGGACACGCATGCTTGCCTTGCCAGAAACTCCCTTGAGCATGTTCAAGGGTATGTGTTTTATAGCATTTTCTGATTGAAACACTCCGTGTTTCAATCAGAAAATGCCTTAGGCGGGCTTTCCATTTAATCCCCCTGATGCTAAACAAAGATAACAGGAGGGCTTATGTTGTTTGAGTTGGAATTTGAGCAGGAAGAAGATGGGCGCTGGCTGGCCGAAATCCCTGCCTTGCCCGGTGTCATGTGTTATGGCGTGACGCGACAGGATGCGGGTAACAAGGTTCTGGCTCTTGCCATGCGCTGTGTTGCTGACAAGCTGGAAAACGGCGAATTCGTTCCTGGCATGCACTCCATTTCCTTCGATGTCCCGCAGTATGGGCCAGTGGCAGTCTGTTAAGGCTCGACGCCTTCTGGCCGCTTGCAGCGTATAGGCTGGACAGAAAAGCACCGTAGCGGCTCCCACCGCACACTGTCGCGTCCAGCCTGGCCGGATTTCGTCTTTGCATTCCACGACCAGGATAAAATCGGCCCGCGCATGTTGGCTCGTTCGCCAAGCACACTGGGCTATCCCCAGACGACTTGTGACGCACAGAAATGACTGCGTGCACCGTGTCTTCCCCTTTCCCTACCGCAAAGGATAGCTGACGATCTCGCCTGTTCCGTCCAGAAATGAAGCCGCAATCCTGTGGCTGCTGTAACTTGATCTTGCATTTGATGCCTATGATTTTGACCACTGGTGCGCCCATAGCTGTTACCCCCGAACCTTCGCCTTCATGGCTTCAGTAAGACACTGCTTTGAGCATTTGCCTGTGGTGAGATGGGGTGAATACCTGCTTGCAGGTTGGACAAATCAGGGCACCTGGCTCGCGTATGCCGGAGCAAGGCAGAGAATCACAGGGAGGATGGAAGCATTCGTCACGCTCCCCACACGGCAGATTTGTTGCTCTCAGCGACATGCGCTGACATTCCTGAAGTGAGATTATAGCCTTGCACTTACAGCAGAAGACGCGCTGATGCAGGCGCGGCTGGATGTTGAAGAAGATATGGAGGGGGAAGGCTACAGGAGAAAGGTTTGACGCAAGCCCTGATAATGGCTATCAGGGTTAGGAGGGCAGGATGAGAAAACGGATTTTGGACTATGTGCAGCTTTCTCTCCAGGGTACAGGTATTGCCTGTCTCGGAACCCTAAGCATCTTTGAACCCAAAACAGAAACCTTGGTTTTTGGGGGTGGTTGTATGGTTCTGGGGTTGATTGTAGCCATTTTGAACGAGTAGGAGGCACTATATGAGCGTAATGACAATGGCTTCAATTTTTATGGTGTCTCTTTTCCTTTTTGCTGTTGGCGTTGCTGTCTTCGGAAAGCAGTAGCTCCAACAGAGCTATTTTCAGCCCCCTTGGTTCACGCTGAGGGGGCTTTTCTACATACCAAAAAAAGGGTCACTCTTTTATGAGTAACCCCTTGAAATTCCTGGCGGAGAGGGGGAGATTCGAACTCCCGGTACGCTGTTAACGTACACACGATTTCCAATCGTGCTCCTTAGACCAGCTCGGACACCTCTCCGTAAAGCCCATAGAATATATGCTAAAAATTGTCAGGCTGCAAGTAAAAATACAGCCTGTCCTACCACATCCTTTTTCCTTTTATCGTGCTGTCTGGCGGTGTGTCGCCTTTTTCCCTCCACCGGAGGTGATCGATATTGGGTGCTCAGGGGCAACTGTTTTTGAAAGGCGTGCCCTCAGTCCCTTTCCTGAGCAGCCAGGCCAGTGCCAGAACGCAGAGGATGCAGACTATTCCCCATAACATGGCGTCACTCTGGTCTTGTGTTATTCTGCTGGTTTTTTGCATCGCGCTGCCGGTCTTTCTGTATGGCCTGTCCTCCCTTCCAGAAGGCCCACAGGCCAAACAGGGCCAGTAGCGTGATGCCCAGATAGTTCAGGGTGGCTATATCCATGACTGGCTAACCCACGATGCCTATCTGGCTGAAGCCGCTGTCCACATAGAGCACTTCGCCGGTGATGGCATGTGCCAGGTCCGAAGCCAGAAAGGCTGCTGCACCGCCCACATCGCTGGTGGTGATGTTGCGGCGCAGGGGGGCAGTGGCTTCCACATGGGTGAAAATGTCCTTGAGGCTGGCCACAGCCGAGGCGGCCAGCGTCTTGACCGGCCCGGCACTGATGGCATTGACGCGGATGCCCTTGGGGCCGAGGTCATAGGCCAGATAGCGTACAGAGGCTTCCAGAGCGGCCTTGGCCACACCCATGACATTGTAACCCTGAATGATCTTGGTGGAGCCGTGGTAGGTCATGGTGATGACAGAGCTGCCCTCGTGCAGCAGCGGCTCAAAGGCACGACACACGGCAGTGAGTGAATAGGCAGAAACATCCAGGGCCAGACGGAAGCCTTCACGGGATGTATCCACAAAGCGGCCCACAAGGTCTTCGCGGTTGGCAAAGGCCACCGAGTGGACAAGGATATCCAGATCGCCCCACTTTTCCGTGACCAGGTCGGCGGCGGCCTGGATCTGGGCGTCATCGCACACATCACACTGGAAGGTGAACTCGCCCCCCAGCTCCTCGCTGATAGGCTCCACGCGCTTCTTGATGGCGTCGCCCACATAGTTGAATGCCAGACGTGCCCCCTGGGCCTTCATGGTCTGGGCGATACCGTAAGCGATGCTCCTGTTGTTGGCGAGGCCAAGGATAAGGGCTTTTTTACCTTCTAACAGCATATCTGCTCCTGTAAGCCGGCCAGTGGCCGGAAAGCGGTGGTACGGCAATGGCCGTTGTTATTCACGGGTCAGGATGTCAAAGGCTTCCTGATAGCGTGCCGCCGTGGCCTGTATCACTTCTTCAGGCAGGGGCGGCGGCGGGGGCTGCATATCCCACGGTTGGGATTTCAGCCAGTCCCGCAGGTATTGCTTGTCAAAGCTGGCTTGCCCCTGGCCCGGCTGATACTGCGCCGCAGGCCAGAAGCGTGAGGAATCGGGCGTGAGCACTTCGTCAATAAGATGGAGCTTGCCATCAATGAAACCAAATTCAAACTTGGTGTCAGCCACGATAATGCCGCGTGTGGCGGCATGGTCGCGCCCCGCTGCGTAAATGGCCAGGGATGCACGTTCCGCCTCGCGGGCAACGTCTTCTCCCAGGATACGGGCGGCTTCGGCTACGCTGATGTTTTCATCATGCTGGCCCAGTTCTGCCTTGGTGGACGGCGTAAAGAGGGCCGGTTCCAGCCTGTCGGATTCGCGCAGACCTGCGGGCAGGGCATAGCCACATACAGAACCGGTGGCCTGATAGTCCTTCCAGCCGGAACCCGTGATGTAGCCGCGCACGATACACTCCACCGGCAGGGGTTTGGCCTTGCGTACCAGCACGGCCCGCCCTTCCAGCTCGTCCTTCCACGGGTCAAGGGCTGCGGGGAAGCGGCTGACCTCGCTTTCCAGCAGGTGGTTGGGCATGATGTCCGCAAAGCGGCGCATCCAGAACAGGGTTATCTGGTTCAGGATGACCCCCTTGTAGGGGACGGGCTGATCCATGATGACATCAAAGGCAGACATACGGTCAGTGGTCACGATGAGCAGGGTTTGCTCATCCACATCGTAAATGTCACGCACTTTGCCGCGTGAAAGCAGGGGATAGGCCGTGATGTCCGTTTGGGTAACGACTTTCATGCTGTCTCCTTGGGCCGTCAGGCGTGACGACGGATCTCAACCGAGCGGGCGTGGGCTTCCAATGCTTCCAGCCGGGCCAGGGCAGCGATGGCAGGGCCGTTCTGCGCCAGGAACGCCGGGGAGGGGGCCACGATGCTGGTCTTTTTGCAGAAGGTCTGCACCGACAGGGCCGAAGAAAAACGCGCCGTACCGTTGGTGGGCAACACATGGTTTGGCCCGGCAAAATAGTCTCCCACAGCCTCCGGGCAGTGCTGCCCCAGGAAAACAGCCCCTGCATGGCGTATTTGCGGCAGGATGGCCCACGGGTCGCGGGTGCAGACTTCAAGGTGTTCCGGCGCGATACGGTTGGCAAGGGCCACCGCCACGTCCATATTCGGCGTGACCACCACAGCCCCCCAGTCCATGAGGGAGCGGGCGGCTATCTGGGAGCGGGGCAGACTCATGCACTGCCTGTCCAGCTCCTGCTGGATATTTTCTGCCAATGGGGCATTGTCGGTAATACAGATGGCCGAAGCCAGGGGGTCGTGCTCTGCCTGCGAGAGCATGTCTGCGGCTATCCAGGCGGCGTTGGCACGGGCATCAGCCAGGATCAGGATCTCGCTCGGCCCGGCGATCATGTCGATGCCCACCTTGCCCTGCACCAGTCGCTTGGCTGTGGCAACAAAGATATTACCCGGCCCTGCAATGACATCCACGGCGGGCAATGAGGGTGTGCCATAGGCCAGCGCGGCAATGCTCCACGCCCCGCCCACGCGGTACACTTCGTCAATGTCCAGAAGGTGGGCGGCCGCCAGGATATGCGGATTGATGGTGCCGTCCTTGCGGGGGGGCGTGCAGACCACCAGCCGGGGCACTCCGGCCACCTGCGCGGGGATGGCACTCATCAGCAGGCTGGAAAGCAGCGGCGTGTTGCCGCCCTGACCGCCCGGCACATACAGGCCCACGGCATCCACCGGCAGGACGCGCTGCCCAAGGATGCTGCCATCGGGACGGGTGGTAAACCAGGACTTTTCCAACTGGGCCGCATGGAAGGAGCGGATGTTGGCCGCCGCGCAGCTGATGTGCTCACGGCTTTCTACGGAAACGGAGGCCGCTGCACGGGCAATATCCTGCTGGCTCACGCGCAGGGGCGGGGCAAAATCCGGGCAGTCAAAACGGCGGGTATAGTCAACCAGGGCCGTATCCCCCTGCTGGCGTACAGCACTGATGATCTCGCGCACCACGGTTTCGGCACTGCTGTCAATGCTGTCGCGCCCTTCCAGCCATTGGGCCAGCTTGGGCCAGTCCTGTTCACTATGTAATGTCAAGGTTCGGCATGTCATGGATATCTACCTCGCGGCTCGCGTCAATATACAGAAGGGTCGCAAAAATGTCGAGGTGCGCCCGGGCAGCCGTCTGCCCAACTCCAAGGACGCAGCCTTGACGTATTTACAGGCTGTAAATATACTCTTTACATGGATGTTACGCACACAAACCAATGTGGCACGTTTGAGTGGGACAGCGATAAAGAGGCCCGTAACCGCCGCAAACATGGACTTGACTTTGCCCTGGCCGCAGAGGCCTTTGCCGATGTTTGCGCTGTATATCGCAGAGACACTCTGCACAGCTTGGGGGAGGAACGCTTCCAACTGCTTGGGCAAGTTGGTGGTGTGCTTCTGTTGCTGGTTGTTTTTACCGAAAGGAATTCCATACGCATCCTTTCTGCCAGAAAAGCTACAAAACAAGAGAAAAAAGCCTATGCAGACGCAAACAGATAGAGCAAAAATGCTGGAACACCTTGCAAACATGACAGATGCAGAGGCCTATGCCAATGCCGTTGATGACCCGGACTGCCCACCATTGACAGGTATAGAGCTTGCTGGATTTGTATGCCTCAAGGATATCCCCGGAACATCCCTGCTGGAACGGTTCAAAAAGGCACAGCTCCGACAAAAAAAGCAGGTTATAACAGCCCGTTTTGATGCGGATGTGGTCAATTATTACAAATCAAAGGGAAAAGGTTACCAAAGTATAATGAATGCCGCCCTCAGAGCCTGCATGGAGGCAGAGCTGGCAGCCAGAGGGCAACACATATAAGGCCCGGCCCCGGTAGTCTCAACCACTACCGGGGCCGCTGATCCAATAACACCTAGTTGTTGGGGAGGCGCGGGGCCGCGCCAAGGGCATGGAGGTTGCCCCCTCCATGCCCTTTTTTATGTCTGCTTACGGGCTATTGTCAAGAGTTCATACAAATACCGTCAGGGCAAGCGCGGGCAAAAATATCACCTTACCCCTTTTCAGGGCTTGCCAAACAGGGAAAGTGGGTATAATTATTTGTACCTCTTCTGGAGAGAGGAAAGTTTTTTATGCAAAAAGGAAGGAAGGCAATGAAAAAGATTTGTACCGTCATGCTGGCTGCTGCCATGCTGCTGGGTGCCGCCTCCGGTGCCAGTGCCATTGATTTTAACGCCAAGGGCCAGTGGCTGATGGGCTTTGGCGTGGGTGAAACCACCCCCATCAAGCATGCCAATCATGACGACCAGTTTGAAGCCCGTCAGCGCGTACGCTTGCAGATGGACGCCGTGGCCTCCGAAGCCCTGTCCGGCACGGTCTATTTTGAAATTGGCACCCAGAAATGGGGCAATGCTGCAACCGGCGGTGCCTTGGGTGCTGACGGCCAGCAGGTCAAGGTGAAGCGTGCTTATATCGACTGGACGCCCCCGGCCACTGACCTCAAGGTGCGCATGGGTATCCAGGGTCTTGTCATGCCCAACAAGGCTGGCGGTTCTGCCATCATGAACACCGACGTCGCTGCCGTGGTGGCTTCCTACCAGTTCAACGACAATGCCGGCCTGACCGCCTTCTGGGCGCGTCCTGCCAACGACAACAATACTACTGACGCCAAGACCAACTGGCTGGATAATATTGACCTGTTCAGCTTGGCTCTGCCCCTGAAGTTTGACGGCGTGGAAGCCACCCCGTGGGTCATGTACGGAATACGCGGCAAGAACAGCTTTAACGGCTATGGATCCGCCTGGTCCACAGAAGACGGCAACTTCACTTACAGCTTCCTGCCCTATCCCGCTGCGGCCAGTTTTGAAGGTAACCGCTACGGCACTGACAAGGTTTGGGGCAACATGTTCTGGCTGGGTCTGCCTGTGGCCATCACCATGTTTGACCCGCTGAACATCGAATTTGACATCAACTACGGCTATTCCGAAAAGATGGGTCGTTATGCCAACGAAGACGCCTATGGGGTGGCTCGTCGTGGCAGCACCCAGCGTCAAGGCTGGCTGGCCAAGGCCCTTGTGGAATACAAGATGGACTGGGGCGTACCCGGCATCTTTGGCTGGTACGCCTCTGGCGATGACAAGAACATCAAGAACGGTTCCGAACGTATGCCCTCCGTCAATCCCATGAACGAGATGACCTCTTTTATGGGTGATAGCAACTACGGCTGGATCATGCAGGACCTCGGCCTTGACTACTCCGGTACATGGGGTATCGGTGCACAAGTGCGCGACATGAGCTTTGTGGAAGACCTCAGCCACACCCTGCGCGTGGCCTACTGGGGCGGCACCAATGCCCCCGGCATGGCGAAGTACATGGCGAATGACGAGAATACTGGCTCCAGAGCCTGGGCCAACAACTGGGGTAAGGGAACCTCGCCCTATCTGACCACCAAGGACGGCCTGCTGGAAATCAACTTCATCAACAACTACAAGATGTACGAAAACTTCGACATCAACTTTGAAGCCAGCTACATCGCCAACTTCATGAACCACAATACGTGGGACAAGGCTGGCGGCAGCTTCAGCAAGCAGGATGTCTGGAAGGCCGAAGTCATCTTCGCCTACAGCTTCTAAACCTGCCTGATGCAAACACCTGGGGGAGGGGCCACTGGCCTCTCCCCTTTTTTTTGATGTATGGTAAAAAAGTTCGACAACGCTACAGATAGTAGCTATTCTTGTAACTGAGTAAGAAAGGAGGCAGCATGGCATCACTTGTTTTCAATACCCTGGAATATGCGAAACGCCTTGAGTCGGCGGGGTTTACCCGCCAACAGGCAGAAGCGCAAGCCAATATCATAACGGAAGTTGTTGATGAAAAAATGGCAACCAAGTCAGACCTGCGAGAACTCGAATACCGCCTGACGATCCGATTTGGTACGATGCTGGCTGCCGCTGTTGCAGTATTGGCTGCACTCATTACTGTTGTGAAGTAGCATCTCTTTGACGCAGGGACTACTTATTGCATTACCAACTGACGTAAACAGCAATAAGCACACAAGGAGGGCCTATGCCCGTCACACAAGCTGATTTTACACTGGACAGCCAGGCCTGTATCGGCTGTGGCCTGTGCGCCGGGGATTGCCTGCCCGGTGCGCTGCACATGCAGGATGGCCGCCCGGTACTGGCCGCGCCGGAACGCTGCATGCGCTGCTTGCACTGTCTGGCGGTTTGCCCGGTGGGGGCTGTCTCCATGCTGGGGCACAGTCCACAGGCCAGCCAGCCGCTTACGGGCTGGCCCACACCCGACAGTCTGGAACAGCTCATCAAGGGCCGCCGCTCGGCACGCCAATACCGACAGGAGAACGTTGCACCACCCCTGCTGCGCCGTCTGCTGGATGTGGCTGACCACGCCCCCACCGGGGTTTGTGCGCGGCAGCTGCATGTGGCTGTCATTGATGACATGGCAGTGCTGGCAGCCCTGCGCGGGGAAGTCTATACCCGTCTGGAGGCCCTGACCACACAGGGCCAACTGCCGGATAACCCGCGCATCCACTATTTTGCAGCGGCCGCCAGACTCTGGAAGGAAGGTAATGACATGATCTTCCGGTCTGCGCCCCATGCCGTCATCGTCTCCAATGCCAAGGATGCCCCCTGCAAGGAGCAGGACCCGCTCATCTATCTTTCGTACTTTGAACTCATGGCGCAGAGCCTGGGGCTTGGCACAGTCTGGTGCGGACTGCTCTACTGGGTCTTGCAGCTCATGCCCGACCTCGTCCCGCGCCTTGGCATCCCGGACAGCCATGAAGTGGGCTATGCCATGCTCTTTGGCTATCCGGCCTTGCAGTACCAGCGCACTGTGGAGCGCGGCCCGGCTGACATCCACCGTGTTGTCTGGTCGTAAGGCAGCCAAGGAGGCATGATATGCAAACTGTCATAAATGCCAGCGTAAAAATGTCGCCCGCCCTACGGGCGCGTATCCAGCACTTGGCTGAAATCCGCAATACATCGGCCCATGCCGTCATGCTTCAGGCCTTGGAAGCATATGTCAGCCGTGAGGAAAAGCGGGAGGCATGGCGGCAGGAAGGGATCGCTGCCTGGGAGGACTACCAGATTACCGGCCTGCACCTGACAAATGCGGAAGTGCTGGGATGGGTGGACAAAATCATTCAGGGTGAAAAGGTACCCATGCCCCAATGCCATATCTAGTGCTCTGGACTGAAACTGCCGTAGAGGGGCTAGAGCGGGCATATACTTTCCTGGCTGATAAAAATGAAGAAGCAGCTATTGCTGCCCTCAAGGCCATACGCGAAAAAGCCCTTCTGCTTGAGCACTATCCTCAGGCAGGTCGGCCCGCTGAAGATTTGGAAGCAGAACACCGAGAACTGATTATCCCCTTTGGCCCTACAGGCTATGTTTTACTCTATCGCATAGATAGTTCATCGGTGTATATACTGGCTCTTCGGCACCAAAAAGAGAGCGGCTATTAGAGCGAAATGCCATCAAAATGGCAGTCGCTCTACGCTTGACGGCGGCTGGTGCGGCGGCTAAGGTTTGCCAACCATGTGGAGGTTAGCATGAAATATCTCGTCCCCTTGTTGCTCTGTCTGTTCTGTCTTGCTTCCCCGGCTACTGCCAGGGTCGATACCGCAGAACTGTATGCCGAAGCTGTCATGACCGCAGACGTGCCAGCCCTTGAAAAGCTGCTGGCCCCCAACTATTGGCATATCGGCACCAACGGGCATATCCAGGATAAGGCCCATTTTATCGAAAGCATCAGGGACAAAACCCTGGTGGTCAATCACCTTTCGCTCAGCAATGAGCGTGAAAGCCGCATTGGCGAAACCCGCATCCTGACCTTTAACGGAGAGTTCAAGGGCGTGTCCACGCCCTCCCGCCCGCAGGGCCTGATGCGTTTTTCCATGGTGCTGGTGAATAACAGGGGCAAGGAGCAAGTGGTGCTGTTTCAGGCCACGCCTGTGCTTTCCACCCCGGAATGCAGTGACGGAAATTGCCGCATCAAGTAAGCTCGTCCGCGTCTGCGCCTGATGTGTATCTTTGAGACGCAGAAGACTGACGCACTCTTTACGACCGTCGGGACTGTCTGGGAGACGCCCGGCGGTTGTTTTTGCTATTGCATGCTGTTAGAGCGAAATGCCATTGAAAATGGCAGTCGCTCTGGCGGCCGTGAAAGCGGACGCCCGCGCCGTAAGCAAGCGGGGAAACCGCGCTTTTCCTGCGCTTGTCCCGCCATGCGGGGAAGCGTAGGCAGCGTATGGATTGAAACACAGAGTGTTTCAATCAGAAAATGCTCTAGGAACGCAGCGTCTCTGCATTTTTTCCTGAACGACTCCCCCATGCAGCCAGCCAGTCGTCCAACAGGGCCAGAAGGCGTTTGTCGCCAAGGGCCTGGGCCAGCTTGCAGGTTTGGCGTACCCGCAGTCGATGGCTGTCCATGTCGGCAGCGCGCAGTTTATGCAGTAATTCCTCCAATGCGGGGTTGCGCAGTCCCTGCCGGGTACACAGGCGCAGCATGGTCAGGATCGTCCGTTCATCGGGGAAAAGCCACCAGCAGCCCTGGATAAGTTCCAGTGCTTCGCGGGCCTTGTCCTGCTGTTCCAGATGCGCTGCCAGCAGAAACCACCCTTCACGCCAGAAGGGTTCCCGCGCCAGCAGCTCACGGCAGGCCGCCACATCCAGCGCAGGCTTGTGTACGCTGGCTGTCAGCTCCTGCTGTGCCGTCGTTGGCAATTCCAGCCAGCTTACAAGATTTCGCCCCAAATGCAGTTCGTAACCGTCCAGCGCGGCCAGCAGATGCTCATCCGCTTGCAGACGGGAGCCATACCGCGCTGCCAGCAGGCTGCTGTTGGCCTGTTCTGCAGCAAAGCGGCCGGGAGTTTGGCTGGTATGGTGATAGAGGCGGCTGCGTGCTTCCACCCGCAGTTTGTACCCTTTCTCCCGGATGGCGCAGCAGAGGTCAATATCTTCAAAACCGTTGCGATAGCCCTCAAAAAAACCGCCACATTCCAAAAACAGGCTTTTCCGCAGCATCAGGGCAGCACCGGTGATGGCCTGCAAGGGGTGAGGGGCATGAGCCGCCGCAAAGTCGCCGGGTAAATGGGCGTAAAGATGGCTCACCTGCCGGAAGGGGGAAAAACATACGCCACAGTGCTGGATCGTCCCGTCAGGATAGAGCAGGAGCGGCCCCACAGCCCCCAAGCGGGCATCAGCAAAGGCTGCGCGCAGGGGGGGGAGCCAGTTGGGCGTGCAGGTGGTATCGTTGTTCAGAAAAAAGAGCAATTCGCCCGAGGCAAGGGCTGCCCCGGCATTACAGGCTTTGGCAAAGCCCAGGTTTTCCGGCAGACGTACCGCCCTGAAGTCCGTGCCAAACAGGCTCTGGCCCAGCGGTTCCAGCTCTGCACGGGTGGCATCGTCAGAGCCATTGTCCACCACCAGCACTTCCAGCGGTTCGCCTGCGCTGTGTTCGGCCAGCGAACGCAGACAGGTCGATGTCATCTCCCAGAGGTTCCATGCCGGGATGATCACCGAGACGCGCATAGTTCCTTCTCCTTGCGGTACTGGCGGGCAGCCGAAACAAAATTGGGGGCCCAGCACGGTACTGCCGGGGCAAAGATGTGGGCATAGGCTGCCCAGACACGCCAGCGCGTCAGGCCGTCGCCCTTGTGGGGGGGCGTGCCCATCAGGCCCATCCCCTGACCACGCGAGAGAGCCAGTGCCGGGGCCGGGGCCTCTCCCTGCCAGCGGCAGCGCGAATAGTGGAATTCATGCCCGCGCAATTCCAGCCCGACAGGGAAGAAGGGATTGTCTGCCACTACCCGCCCTGCCAGATAGCCCAGGCCCTGCGGCCTGGGACAAAAGCTGGCCCGCACGGGAAAAAGCCCACACATGGGCCAAAAGGCCTTGTCTCGTTCAATGCCCTCTGACAAGAGCATGAAACCACCACACTCCGCATAGACAGGCAAGCCTTGTTGCGCCAAACGGACGATCAGGGGCAGCCGGGGGGAGCGGGAGAGTTCCGGCCCGCAATCTTCAGGGAAGCCCCCACCCAGCCAAAGTCCGTCCAGGCTCTGCCAGCGGGCGTCCTGTTCTGGCCCGTCGTCTGCATCGTCACTCACAAGACGCAATTCCAGCAGTTCTGCCCCGGCGTCCTCCAGTGCCAGAAGGTTTTCTGCATAATAAAACCAGAAGGCTGCGTCCCGCACATAGCCGATGCGCGGGCGTACCTCAGAGCCTGCCCCGCTGACAGGGGGGCATAGCTTCGGCGGTACAGGCGTTACGTCCGAGGGGGCTGCCGCAGTGCCTGAAATGACTTCTGTCCGGGTTTGCGGTTCTGGCGTCTCCAGAGTGTCCAGTGAAAGGGGTGGGGCCGCACAGGCCGCTGCCAGCACAGCGTCCAGATCCAGATGTCCACGCATCAGGGCGGCCATGCGCTCCAGCCGCGCCTCGGCATCCTCTGCCAGCCAATGCCCGCTGCTGGCAATGCCCATGTGGCGTTCCGGCAGGGGGTTCCCTTCCAACCGGGGCAATGCCCCCAGTACCGGCAGGTCTGTATGCGCTTCAATGGCGCGGCGCACGATTCCCTCATGCCGGGCTGAGCCTACCTGATTGAGTACCACGCCACAAAAGTGCAGCCCTGGCTCAAAAGCCAGCAAGCCCTGCACCAGTGCCGCTGCCGTGCGGGTCATCTTGGTACAGTCGAGGCTGAAAAGTACGGGACAGGCCAGGATACGGGCCAGTTCTGCCGTGGAGCAGCTGCCGGCCACGTCCAGCCCGTCAAACAGACCGCGATTGCCTTCCAGCAGGGCCAGCGTTTCCCGACCGGGGACGTGGACGGCCTTCAGGCTTCGGGCAAACAGGTCGCGCAGAGCCGAGGCCGACAGGAAGAAGGGATCCAGATTGGTAGCGGGCAGGCCGGAGGCCAGCCCCAGCCATGCCGCATCAATATAGTCCGGCCCTTTCTTGAAGGTCTTGACCGTCAGGCCGCGTCCTCGCAGGGCGCGGGCCAGGCCCAACGAAAGCAGGGTCTTGCCGCCTCCGCCGGAAAGCGCGCTGACGCACAGCCTGGGCGCAGAAAGTCCGGGGCCGGACATGACAACGCACTCCCGGCCTAGTGCTTGAAGGAGCGTTGCCCCGTAAAGACCATTGCCACCTGCGGCTGCATTTCATTACAGGCCATGATGACTTCGGCATCCCGCAGAGAGCCGCCGGGCTGGGCAATGGCCGAGACCCCCTGCGCTGTGGCCGCATCCACCCCGTCACGGAAGGGGAAGAAACCATCGGAAACAAGGCGCGAGCCGATCAGCCCACCGCGTGCCGCACGGGTGCGGGCCTCAATGTCTTCCAGCAGATCTTGCATGCCACTGTCCGCAAGGGCTTTTTGCTTCAGCTCGTACAGCGAAATGCCTTGTTCGCGGAAGGCCAGCACGTCAGCATACTTGGTATGGGCCTTGTGCACGGCCAGCTCCACGCAGCCCACGCGATCCTGTTCGCCAGTGCCGATGGCCAGGGTAGCCCCGTCACGGGCAAAGATGACAGAATTGGAGGTGACCCCGGCCTCTACGGCCCAGGCAAAGCGCAGGTCGGCCAGCTCGGCCTTGTCTGGCGCGCGGGCAGCCACTTGCACCCCCTCTCTGGTGGAAGCCGTGGCCGGCAGAAAGTCCGCATCCGTCAAGATGCGGTTTACAAAGGATTTTTGTACGATGATGCCGCCATCGGCCAGGCTCTTGATGTCCAGGAACGCGCTTTGCGGCATATCCTGCAAGCGGGCGAGAGCGGGCAGCTCCATGATGCGCAGGTTTTTGCGCCCCTTGAGGATCTCTACCGTGCCTTCCTCAAAGGCCGGGGCTGCCACCACCTCAAAATAGTTGGCGGCTACCATTTCGGCGGCTGCGCGGCTGAAGGGACGGTTGACCACCACAGCCCCGCCAAAGGCGGCAATGCGGTCGCTCCAGAAGGCGCGGTCAAGGGCCGTGGCAATGTCGTCGCTCCATGCAGCCCCGCAGGGGTTATTGTGCTTGAGGATGACCGCTGCCGGACGCTCGCAGAGGTACTGCAAGATGTTGGCCCCGTTGTCCACGTCCGTGAGGTTGGTCTTGCCGGGATGCTTGCCCGCCTGGATCATTTGGGCTTCGGAAAGACGGGAGACGATGCCGTGCTCCGGCCCGCGCCAGCGGATGCCCGCGCAGGAGAGCGCGCCGGACTTCAGCGCGTAGAGCGCGGCGGGCTGGTCGGGGTTTTCGCCATACCGCAGGCCCTTTTCCTCGCCATCCAGCGTCCAGCTGCGCTTTTCAAAAACAAGGCTTTCCGCGCCAAGAGTGATGGTCAGGGTCTGCGGGAAGTCATCCTTGCTGACGGTGGTGTACATGGCCTTGAGATTCGACATGCTGCCTCCACAAAAATTGGGGAACGGATCGGGGACGTGGATCGATTAAGTACACATAGCACAAAACGGCCTGTCCTTCCAGTCCCGCGATGTGGTGAGACATTCACATACTGGAGCGACTGCCATTTTCAATGGCATTTCGCTCCAGGCGCAGACGGGCTTCCTGTCGGATGGCTTCGCGCACGTGCTCCCATGCGGGTTCTCCCCACAGGCCCTCCTGCCGTTCGGGCAGCACGTGTAGCTCTCGTCCCGGCCCGCCCTGCCCCTCGATGGCAGCCAGCATGGGCACTGCCGCGCCTGTAGCTACGGCCTTGGGCGCGTAGGAAGCCACAAGGGCAGCGGCTTCCTCCAGCACAGCCTGCGGCCATGTGCTGCCATTGCGGGCCAGGCCCAGCGGGCCGGGCAGCCCATGCAGGCTGAGCAGGGCATCGCCCGGCCGGGCAGCAGCAGCCAGCCGCTTGTTGTCGCCATTGTTGCGGCCTATGCAGCACCAGTAATGCTGCCCGTCCTGTTCGCGCCAGAACTGGCGTCCAAGGTCGGCAAGGAGGAAGTCGTCAACCAGTTCCCCGGCTGGTGATGCGGGGCCTGCATGGCGGAGCGTCAGGACAGGCCAGTAGCGGCGGGCATTTTCGCGCTCGGTAAGGCGGCAGCCACCGCCGGGGGTGGGGATCTCCTTCAGGCCGAATCCTCTGGCAAGGGCCAGTTGCTCGGTACGTCCCCGGCCCGAGATGCCCAGAAGGCGTTCACGATCAACAAGGCCACTTTCCTCGGCGGGGGTGGGCGGCAAGTGTCTGGCAGAGAGGGGCCGCAAGAGCAGGTCGCGCACGCCGGCCTCACGCGGGATAAGATGCAGGGTGTCGCGCCGTTGCGACATGGGCCGCTGCCCCAGCACCTCGCCACTGGCAAGGCAGCGCGCCCCCACGGCCTCCATATAGCGGTGGGCATGGCGCAGCAACAGTATCTTGCAGTCCACGCAGGGGTTCATCACCTTGCCAAAGCCGTGCTCCGGCCTTTGGCGCAGCATGGCAGCAAAGTCCTCACTTACGTCCAGCGTAACGATGTCCAGCTGGTAAATGCGCCGCCAGCGTGGCACAGCCCCGGCATCGCCAAAGAAGGGAGAGATGCAGTGCAGGCAGCGTACCTTCAGGCCCTGGGCTTCCAGCACCTTGGCGGCCAGGATACTGTCCAGACCGCCGGAAAACAGCAGGACCACATCCGGCGTAGAGGTTGGAGCCGGGTCAGCTCCTGTGGCAGCAGGATGTGTGGGAATGGGATTTTTCATGGGCTGTTCATATGCCAAGGCTGGGACTTGGGCAAGAGGCTGTTGCTATCAGGAGTGGATACTGTTAATCTCCGGCACGCGCCAGAATGGGAGTTTGCCTTGTGTCCGGCCCTTTGCTATGATGGTGCGCTTGAAGACATTCTTACCCGGAGCGTGAGCAGTATGGCCAGAAAACCGGCGGCCGGCGGGGGAGAGAACGCCCGCGTCGAGGCCCTTTCCACCGCCCTGAGCACCATTGAGCGCAAGTATGGCAAGGGTGCCGTCATGAAGATGTCGGACGAGGCCCATGTCAACATCCCCGTTATCCCCACCGGCTCCATTGGCCTGGATCTGGCCCTGGGGGTGGGTGGCATCCCGCGCGGACGCATTACAGAAATTTTTGGGCCGGAATCTTCTGGCAAGACGACCCTGACCCTGCACATCGTGGCCGAATGCCAGAAGATGGGGGGCGTCTGCGCCTTTGTGGACGCAGAACACGCCCTGGATGTGGGCTATGCCCGCCGTCTTGGCGTCAATACGGATGAGCTGCTCATTGCCCAGCCCGACTACGGTGAACAGGCTCTTGACATTGCCGATATGCTGGTGCGCTCCGGCGCGGTGGATCTGGTGGTCATCGACTCGGTGGCCGCGCTCATCCCGCAGGCAGAACTGGAAGGCGACCTTGGCGAAACGCAGGTGGGTGGTCATGCCCGGCTCATGTCGCACGCCATGCGCCGTCTTACGGGCACCATCCACAAGTCGCGCACCTCGGTCATCTTCATCAACCAGATACGCATGAAGATAGGCACCATGGGCTATGGCAGCCCGGAAACCACCACCGGCGGCAACGCGCTTAAGTTCTATTCCTCCGTGCGTATGGACATCCGCCGCATCCAGACCCTCAAGGACAAGGATGAGTCCTTTGGCTCGCGCACCAAGGTCAAGGTGGTCAAGAACAAGGTTGCCCCGCCCTTCCGCAGCGCGGTTTTCGACATTTTGTTCGGGCAGGGTATTTCCCGCTCCGGCGAGTTGCTGGACATTGGCATAGAAGCCAAGATCATCGAGCAAAGCGGCTCCTGGTTTGCCTTTGGTGCGGAAAAACTGGGACAGGGGCGGGAAAAGGTCCGCGCCCTGCTGGACGAGAACCTGGAGCTTCGCAAACAGGTTGAGGCCAGGGTGATCGAGTTTCTGGGGATGCACCCGCAGGAATTTACCCCAAGCCCTGAAGACCTTGACGAAGGCAGCCCTGCCCCCACTGATGACTAGCCCTGCGGGCCGATGATCCGGCCCGCATATCCACCAAGGGAGATCCCATGCTGACAGCCCAGGAAATCCGCCGCCGCTATCTGGAATTTTTCCGGCGTCACGGCCATGAAGTCGTGCCCTCCGGCCCGCTCATCCCCCATGATGACCCCAGTCTGCTCTTTGCCAATTCCGGCATGGTGCAATTCAAGAAGCTCTTTCTGGGAGAGGAGAAACGCGCCTACAAGACAGCGACCACCTGCCAGAAGTGTCTGCGCGTTTCGGGCAAGCACAACGACCTGGAAAACGTGGGGCGCACCGCACGGCATCACACCTTTTTTGAAATGCTGGGCAATTTTTCCTTTGGGGATTATTTCAAACGGCAGGCCATTGGGATGGCCTGGCAATTTGTCACCGAGGAGCTGGAGCTGCCACGGGAACGCCTCTGGGTCACGGTCTTTCGTGAGGACGACGAAGCCGCAGCCATCTGGCAGGACGTGGCCGGGCTTGCGCCGGAACGGATCATCCGTCTCGATGAGAAGGACAACTTCTGGACTATGGGCGATACCGGGCCGTGCGGGCCGTGCTCCGAAATCTATGTGGATCAGGGCGAGGACATGGCCTGCGGGCCTGACTGCGGCATCGGCAAGTGTGATTGCGACCGTTTTCTGGAAATCTGGAACCTTGTCTTTACCCAGTTTGACCAGCTGCCCGAAGGTGGGCGCGTGCCGCTGGCCTCGCCCAACATCGATACAGGCATGGGGCTGGAGCGCATTGCCGCCATCTGCCAGGGCAAGCGTTCCAACTTTGACTGCGATCTGTTTCAGGACATCATCCAGTACGCGGCCGGGCTGGCCAATGTAAGCTACAGCTTCAGCGCGCCCGACAGCAACGATGTGGACACTGCCCTGCGCGTCATTGCAGACCACAGCCGCTCGGCGGCCTTCCTCATGGCCGAAGGTGTGCTGCCCTCCAACGAAGGGCGGGGCTATGTGCTGCGGCGGCTTATCCGGCGTGCCCTGCGCTTTGCCACCCTCATGGGTGTGCATGAGCCCTTTTTGCACAAGACGGCCCGCAAGGTCACGGAGGTCATGGGCGAAGCCTATCCAGAGCTGGTGCAGTCTGCGGACTTTATTGAACGTGCGGTCTTTGAGGAAGAGCAACGCTTTTCCCTGACGCTGGAAAACGGCCTGCGCCTGTTGGAAGAAGAACTCCAGCGGCTGGGCGCGGCCGGGCAAAACCTCATCTCCGGCGAGTTCTGCTTCAAGCTCTACGATACCTATGGCTTCCCGCTGGACATTGTGAGCGATGTTTCCGAAAAGCGCGGCTTTGCCATTGACCATGCCGGTTTTGAAAGTCAGATGCGCGCCCAGCGCACCCGCGCCCGCGAACACCAGAAAAAAGGCGGTCTGCTGGGACAGGATGGCAATCAGGGCATGGCGGCCTTCAAGCAACTGGCGGAAGCCGGGCTGGCAAGCGATTTTGTGGGCTATGCCGGATTGACCGCGCAAAGCCCCCTCACGGCCCTGCTGGACGCGGCCGGGCAGCCTGTGGACTGGCTGGGTGAAGGGCAGATGGGCTATGCCGTCACCGAGGCCACGCCCTTCTATGGCGAATCCGGCGGACAGGTCGGCGATGGCGGGCGCATGGCTTCGCAGATGGGCGAGGCCCGTGTGCGCACGGCCATCAAGCCCGTGCCCGACCTTATCGTGCATGAGGTGGAGGTCAGCCGTGGGGAACTGCGGCGCGGCGATGTGGTGGAACTTGTGGTGGATGCCGACAGCCGTCTTGCCACGGCCCGCAACCATACCTGCACCCATCTTTTGCATGCAGCTCTGCGCCGGGCACTGGGCAGCCATGTCAAACAGGCTGGTTCGCTGGTGGATGCCACGCGCCTGCGCTTTGACTTTTCCCACATTGCAGCCCTGACCCCGGAAGAGCTGGCCGCTGTGGAGCGCGATGTGAACCGCGCCATCATGGCCGATGCGCCGGTCACTGCACAGGAGATGGCCCAGGCCGATGCCCTGGCCGCCGGGGCAATGGCTCTGTTTGGCGAAAAGTACGGCGATGTGGTGCGCGTGCTCAGCGTTGGGCACGAGGGCGAAGCCCCCGAATCTGTGGAGTTGTGCGGCGGTACGCATCTGGAACGTACCGGGCAGGCCGGGGCCTTCCTTATCCTGTCGGAAACTGGCGTCGCAGCGGGTGTGCGCCGCATTGAGGCCGTCACCGGCTGGAATGCCTATCACCAGGCTGTGGCCATGCGGGCCGAGGCTGCCAGCGTGGCCGGCTTGCTCAAGTCCCGCCCCGGCCAGTTGGCTGAACGGGCCGAAGCCCTGCTTGCTGAAAACAAAAAATTGCGCAAAGCTTCTGAAAAGGCGGCTGCCGCCCCGGCCAGCGGCGAGGAACTGCTCCGCAAGGTGGAGGAAGTCAACGGGGTGCGTCTGCTGGCTGCCCGTCTGGATAATGTGCCTATCAAGGCCCTGCGCGAAATCATGGACGATGTGCGCTCCCGGCTGGACAGTCGGGCCGTGGTCTGCCTTGCCTCGGCCGAAGAGGGCAAGGTGGGGCTGCTGCTCCATGTTTCCAAAGATTTGCACCAACGCTTCACTGCACCGGCCCTTATCAAGCCCGTGGCTGCCCCCTGTGGGGGCTCTGGCGGCGGCAGACCAGACCTTGCACAGGCCGGTGGCAGCAAGCCCGAAGGCATTGAAGCGTCCTTTAGCGAACTCAAACAGTTGATCGAACGATAAGGTATTGAGATGATAGGTATTTCCAAGCTCTACTGTGGCCAGGTGGAACCCTCTGACGCCCTGCGCTATGGCCGCCATTCCGGGCAGTTGCCCTCGCATTTGCTCCAGTTCTCCAAGGACAAGAAGCCCGTGGTGGTCTGGAACATGACCAAGCGTTGCAACCTCAAGTGCGTACACTGCTATGCCAAGGCCGTGGACGTGGACGGGCAGGATCAGATCTCTACAGAACAGGCCAAGGCCATGATCGACGACCTGGCGGCCTACGGCGCGCCGGTGATGCTCTTTTCCGGCGGGGAACCGCTGGTGCGCAAGGATCTGGTGGAACTGGCCAGCCACGCCACCAGCAAGGGGATGCGGGCGGTCATTTCCACCAACGGCACCCTGATCAGCAAGGAAAAGGCCCGCGAGCTCAAGAGCGTGGGGCTTTCCTATGTAGGCATTTCACTGGACGGGCTGGAAGAGGTGCATGACCACTTCCGCGCTGTGCCGGGGGCTTTCAAAAAGGCCCTTGAGGGGATTGCCAACTGTCAGGCCGAGGGCCTCAAGGTGGGGCTGCGCTTTACCATCAACAAGCGTAATGTGGCAGAGATCCCCGGTATCTTCCGCCTGTTGCGTGACCTTGAAGTGCCACGGGCCTGTTTTTACCATCTGGTCTACTCCGGCCGTGGCTCGGAACTGATCAAGGAAGACCTTGACCACACCGAAACCCGCGCCGTGCTCGACCTGATTATGGACGAGACCCGCGCCCTCTTTGACGCTGGTATGCCCAAGGAGATCCTGACCGTGGACAACCATGCCGACGGCCCCTACGTCTGGATGCGCCTCCAGCGCGAAGACCCCAAGCGCGCCGCAGAAGTGCTGGAACTCCTGCAGTACAACGAGGGCAACAATTCCGGCCGTGGCATTGGCTGCATCTCCTGGGATGGGCGGGTGCACCCTGACCAGTTCTGGCGTGAGCATGTTTTTGGCAATGTGCTGGAACGGCCTTTCTCCCAGATCTGGGACGACCCGTCCATCGAATTGCTGCACAAGCTCAAGGACAAAAAGGCCCATGTGGGGGGGCGTTGTGCCAAGTGCAAGTTCCTGAACATCTGTGGCGGTAACTTCCGGGCACGGGCCGAGGCCTATTATGGGGACATCTGGGCGCAAGACCCGGCCTGTTATCTGACTGACGAGGAAATCGGGCTGTAAAAGCCGAGAAACAGGCTTGCAAGTGCCGGAAGATGCCAATCTTCCGGCACTTGGAAAGCTGGGGTAAGCAATGAACTCCGCAGCAAATCAAGAAAAATATGCCTTCAAGGGGCATCTTTGCAGTTTTGTGCAAACGCTGCAAAATCATGTTGCCACGGAGTCGGGGAGTTGGAAAATCAAAGGTTTTATTGATACTCTGAAAAATATTTATACCATATCAAGCGATACAAAAATAATTTCGAAAATTCTTGAAATTCATATCTTTCCCCTCATACTCCCTTTTGCCCGCCAACATGGGTATAGAATCGAGTTGGCTAGCCAGCAAAATTACTATCCAGACCTAACATTCATCAATGTAGATAGTCCAGATATTAAATTTGCAGTTGATTTCAAAACAACATTCCGCAAAAATGACATCTATTGTAATGGCTTTACACTAGGCTCACACGGACAGTATTTTGTTGATAGAACTTCAAGAAAAAATATTCAATACCCGTATTCCAGCTATCTCGCCCATTTTTGCTTGGGTATCATTTATGACAGAATCGTCCATGCTATAGATGAAACAAAAGTGTATTCGTTGGAGAATCTGGAACATATCCCTTCAGTAGCTTCTAGATTTCTCTTTTTTGTTGCAGAAAAATGGAAAATTGCAAGTGACAAGGGAGGGAGCGGCAATACAGCCAATATCGGCAGCATTAAAAATATTCAGAATATTTTGGATGAGAAGGGAACGTTTGCTGAGTATGGAGAGGAAGTTTTTGATGATTATTGGATGAATTTTGGCAAGATTACCATCACAAACAACGATGGTTCCACAAAGAAAATCACAAATTTGCAAGACTTTCTCAAATTCAGAAGCAAGTATTGATATGCCAATTCTGATCCCACCAATCAAGTCCCAGGGGATAAAGTCAAAGCTTGTGCCCTGGATACAGCTTTTGCTCCATAATGCCCATAGAAAACCCCAGAGGTGGGTTGAGCCTTTTATGGGAACATGCGTTGTTGCTCTGAATATCCCAGCTAAAAGCTATGTACTGTCTGACAAGAATCCACATCTTGTCAGGTTTTACAAATCCCTCCAGTCAAAGGAGTTTAGCCATCATGCAGCACGTAAATTCCTTTTGTCAGCAGGAGAGAGACTCAGGGAGGAGGGGGAAGAGTATTACTATTTTGTACGAGAAAGATTTAATTCCTCAGGAAATCCCCTAGATTTTTTATTTTTGAATAGAGCTTGCTTCAATGGAATGATTAGATTCAACAAAAAAGGAAATTTTAATGTCCCGTTTTGTAGAAAAGAAAATAGATTTAGTGCTGCATATATAACAAAAATATGTAATCAAATAGAGAAAATGGCTTCTTTTTTACAGTATAATGATATTAAAATAAATTGCTGTGACTTTAGGGATGTGATAGACGGCAATGAAGAAAAGGATACAGTTATATATTGTGACCCTCCTTATATCGATAGACATGCTGACTATTATAATGCTTGGGATGAAAAAGACGAGAAGGCTCTGCATGCATTACTTCTTGGCAGTAAAACGAATTTTATACTTTCCACATGGCATCATAATAAATTTAGAAGAAATGTATATATTGAAAAACTTTGGAGTACATTTTCAATCATCACAAGAGAACATTTCTATCATGTCGGAGCAAATCTGCAAAACAGAAATACAATGACAGAGGCACTTATTACGACATTAAACATACAAAATAAATCTTTTATGTCAAAAAATCAAGATCAATATAACATTTTTAATATATCGACATAATAATAAAAAACAAAAACTCACAACGAACTACAATCAGATAATAGAGCAGGGAGCGATCATGGATACTGTATTTCATCGGGGCCGCCGGTTGCGGCGCAGCCCCCAGTTGCGTGCACTGGTGCGCGAAACGGCCCCCCTCCTGGCCGAAGAGCTTATCATGCCCTACTTTGTGGTGGAGACGGACGACCAGTCCTTCCGCAAGGAAGTCGCCTCCATGCCGGGGCAGTACCAGCTTTCACTGGGGCAGCTGGAAGGGCAGGTAGAACAGGCTGTGGATAACGGTCTGGGGGCGGTGCTGCTGTTTGGCATCCCAGCCAGCAAGGACGCGCAGGCTTCTGCTGCCTATGCCGAAAACGGCATCGTGCAGGAGGCCGTGCGCCTGCTCAAGCGGCGTTGGCCGCAGCTTGTGGTCATTACGGATGTGTGCCTGTGCGAATATATGAGCCACGGGCATTGCGGCATCCTGACGCCGCATGGGGCCGTGCTGAATGACGAGACCCTGCCCCTGCTGGCCAAAACCGCCGTAAGCCACGCCCGCGCCGGGGCAGATATGGTTGCCCCCTCGGATATGATGGATGGCCGGGTGGCGGCCATCCGGCAGGCACTGGACGCTGTCGGCTTTGTGCAGACCCCGGTGCTCTCCTATGCCGTCAAGTATGCCTCGGCCTACTACGGGCCGTTCCGCGATGCGGCAGAGTCGGCCCCGGCTTCGGGCGATCGCAAATCCTACCAGATGGACAGTGCCAATGCCCGTGAGGCCCTGCTGGAAGCGCGGGCCGACGTGGCAGAGGGGGCTGACGCCCTGATCATCAAACCTGCCGGGCCGTATGGCGATATTATCCGCCTTGTGCGGGACGCCGTGGATGTGCCGCTCTGTGCTTATCAGGTCAGCGGTGAGTACTCCATGATCTGCGCTGCCGGGCAAAATGGCTGGATAGACCAGAAGGCCGTCATGCTGGAAAGCCTCTTGGGCCTGAAGCGGGCCGGGGCGGATATGCTTATCACCTATTTTGCCGAGGGAATCCTGCGGCAGGGGCTGGCACGCTGATGCACGGACACGATAACACTGCTGGTACGACACAGGGACATCCGGGTGGGCATCCGCAAGGGCACCCCGGCGGGCATCCGGCTGGACACCCCGGAATGTCCCTCCGCACACTGGAAGACGGCAGCCCCGTCTGCAAGCTCATTGCCTGGGAAGTCACGCGCTCCTGCAATCTGGCCTGCAAGCACTGCCGGGCCGAGGCGCATCCCGACCCCTATCCCGGTGAGTTGAGTCCCGAAGAGGCCAAGGCCCTTATTGATACCTTCCCGCAGGTGGGCAAGCCCATCATCATTTTCACTGGTGGCGACCCCATGATGCGCCCCGATGTGTATGAGCTTGTGGCCTATGCCCACGCCAAGGGCCTGCCCTGTGCCTTTTCTCCCAACGGAACGCTGCTGACGCCCGAAACAGCCCGCAAGCTCAAGGAAGCCGGGGTGGATCGCTGCTCCATTTCCATAGACGGGGCCGATGCTGCCAGCCACGACAGCTTCCGTGGCGTGCCCGGAGCTTTTGAGGCCAGTATGCGCGGTATCGGCTACCTTAAGGAAGTGGGCCTGCCCTTCCAGATCAATACCACCGTCACCCGCAACAACCTTGAGAGCTTCAAGCAGATTTTTGAACTCTGTGAGCGCATCGGGGCTGTGGCCTGGCATATCTTTTTGCTGGTGCCCATGGGCCGGGCTGCCGGACTGGCCGATCAGGTTATCACCGCGCAGGAATATGAGGACGTGCTGCACTGGTTTTACGACTTCCGCAAAACCACGTCCATGCACCTCAAGGCGACCTGTGCGCCGCACTATTACCGCATCATGCGCCAGCGTGCCCATGAGGAGGGCCTGCCTGTCACGCCCGAAAACTTTGGCATGGACGCCATGACCCGTGGCTGCCTTGGTGGTACAGGTTTCTGCTTTATCAGCCATGTGGGGCAGGTGCAGCCCTGCGGCTATCTGGAGCTGGACTGCGGCAATGTCCGCACCACGCCCTTTCCGGAAATTTGGCGTAAAAGCGAGTATTTTCGCCAGTTCCGCACGCAGGATTGCTACAAGGGCAAGTGCGGTGTGTGTGAATACCACAAGGTTTGCGGCGGCTGCCGAGCCCGTGCCTGGAGCATGGATAATGACCACATGGGGCCGGAGCCGCTCTGCACCTATCAGCCGCGCAAGGCGCGGAACGGAGGCGAGGCAGAATGAGCGCGGAACTCAGCGACATCCAGAAAAAACTGCTGGACATCATCCAGACGGATTTTCCGCTGGAGCCGCGCCCCTACGCTGTGTTGGGGCAACGCCTTGGCATTACAGAGGCAGAAGCCCTTGCTGCGGTCAATGATCTGCGTCAGCGCAAGATCATCCGGCGTCTGGGGGCCAACTTCCAGTCCAAAAAGCTGGGCTTTGTCTCCACCCTCTGCGCGGCCAAGGTGCCTGATGACAAGATGGAAGCCTTCACCGCCGAGGTCAATGCCCATGTGGGCGTTACCCACAACTATTTGCGGGAGCACGACTATAATATCTGGTTTACCCTGATCAGCCCCTCGCGTGATGAAGCGCAGGCCACCCTGGCCGGCTTTACGGAACGTACAGGCGTGCCCATCCTCAATCTGCCAGCCACCAAGCTGTTCAAGATCCGTGTGGATTTCCGCATGGATGATGGGGGCTAGCCCCGCACAGTCCGCTTTGTCCAGAAAAAAACCCCGCGCTCCGGCGCGGGGTTTTTCCATAGCGTTGTCCAAATGCTGCTACAGGCCCTTGTCCTGCATCAGGCAGATCAGGTCGCACACCCGGTTGGAATAGCCCCATTCGTTGTCATACCAGGCCACGGCCTTGATCATGCGGCCATCCTGCACAGTGGTGTAGGAGGCTTCCAGAATGGAAGAGGCCGGATTGCCCTTGAAGTCCATGGAGACCAGCGGCTTGTCGTTGTATTCCAGTACGCCCTTCAGATAGGTGTCCGAGGCTTCCTTCAGCTTGCCAAGCACGCTTTCCGTATCAGTGATTTTTTCAAGGATGCCGGTAAAGTCCACCACCGAGACCGTGGGGGTAGGCACACGCAGAGAATACCCGCTGAACTTGCCCTTCAGCTCCGGGATGACCTTGGCCACGGCCTGTGCCGCACCGGTAGAGGTGGGGATGATATTGCAGGCAGCGGCGCGGGCACGGCGCGGATCCTTGTGGGCCATGTCCAGGATGCGCTGGTCGTTGGTGTAGGAGTGGATGGTGACCATATTGCCGATCTGGATGCCAAACTCACGCTGCAACACCAGCACCACCGGGGCAAGGCAGTTGGTGGTGCAGGAGGCATTGGAGACGATATGGTGTTTGGCAGGGTCGTACTGATCCTGATTGACGCCCATAACGATGGTCAGGTCTTCTTCCTTGGCCGGGGCTGTGATGATGACCTTTTTGGCACCATTTTCCATATGCACGGCCGCCTGTGGCGCAGTGCGGAAAATACCTGTGCTTTCCACCACCACATCCACGCCAAAGGCACTCCAGGCAAGCTGCTTGGGGTCGCGCTCGGCAAAGCAATGGATGTTCCAGTCGCCTACGCTGACTTCCTGCCCATTGACCTTGGCATCCAGCATGCCACGCCCATACACGGAATCATACTCCGCCAGATGGAAGTTGGTTTCGGCATCAAACAGGTCGTTGATGGCCACCACTTCCACCCGGTCACGGTAGTTCTGGTGCAGGGCGCGAAAAACCTGACGCCCGATGCGACCGAAGCCGTTGATACCCACTTTGACTTTATTGCTCATGATATTCCCTCGATCCTTATGCTGGCTGATGGCTAGTCTTCGTACACAGAATAGGCGTGCTTGGCCATCAGTTCGTAATTGTTGCGCAACGCATCGTGCAGACGCGCATTTTCTATGGCCAGGGCAGAAATGGCGGCAACGGCTTCCATAAAGGTCTGCTCATCGGCAGAAAATTCACGCTCCACGTCAGAATAGACACGGATCAGGCCAATGACCTTTCCACCGGCCTTGAGCGGCGCAGACAACACAGAAACCAGACCTTCGGCCTTGGCAGACTCCGGGTACTGAAAGCGGCCATCGGCCGTGGCGTCCTTGAGGTGGATGGTTTTACCCGCCAGCACTTCGCCGTCCATACCGCTGCGCTTGACCTCCACGGGGCCTTTGCGCATATAGTCGGCCGAAAGACCCGATGCCGCGCTGGGCAGGAGAAAACGCCCGGTAGAATCGAGCAGACGGATGGTACTGGCCTTGCAGCCCATGGTGACAGCGGTTTGCTCGCTGATCTTGTGCAGCACGTCCTTGGGTTCAAGGCTGGAATTGATGACCAGTGCCACATCCCTGAGGGCGCGAAAATAATCCTGTGCCATATGGTGCCTCCTTACAGGGGTAATGTTTTACGTCATGTTGCCGGAAACAGGCGGGGCTTCCGGCAAGGCTGCGGACAAGCCAGCAGCCCCGTTGCGCCAGACATGTGTCAGCCTGTGGCAGACAGCGGCACAACACATCAGACCCGCCGAAGCGGGCTGCCGCAAACGACTATGCGATATTTTGGAGCAGCACGCAAGAAAAGAGCGCAGCCGTGGCCCACGAGGAAGCCTAGAGCGAAATGCCATTGAACATGACATCTCGCTCCAGTGCTCTGCGGGCAAGGCCCGCTTTTCTCGCTTACAGGACTCTGTAATAGACAGCCGGTTCTCGGAGCAGGCCCGCCGCTTCCGCGCGTTGCAGGGCATCGCTCATGGCCTTGGCCGTGGTCTCGTGGGTCATGAAGACCAGAGGTACGCCCGCGCCTTCATCGGCTTTCTGGATCATCTGGGCCACGCTGATGCCCTCGGCAGCCATGCAGCCAGAAATGTCACGCAGGACTCCGGGGGCATCCTCCACCATCACCCGCACATAGTAGCAGGAACGCCATTCCTCTGGCGGAACGATGGCGGCTGTGGGCAGATCCTCCTCCACATAGCCGGTATTGTTGGGCATTTCTTCGCGGGCCACTGCCATAAGGTCGGCCAGTACGGCCCCGGCCGTGGGCAGGTCGCCCGCACCGCGCCCGTGGAAGAACAATGCGCCAGCAGCGTTGGCCTCCACCCGCACGGCATTATACACCCCGCCCACACGCGCCAGCAAATAGGTATGGTGGACAAGAGCAGGAAAAACACCCGCCTCCAGCCGCACCGGGCCTTCGGGGCAGTCCTCGCCCGCAGGAGAGCGCACTTCACGCACCTGGCCGATGAGCTTGATGCGGTAGCCAAACTCCCGCGCAAAGCCTATATCCTGCGCTGCAAGCCCACGAATACCCCGTACCGGCAGTGCCGCATAGGGATAGTTGACCCCGTAGGCCAGGCGGACAAGCAGGATCAGCTTGTGGGCGGCGTCAAAACCGTCAATATCCAGTGTGGGGTCAGCTTCGGCATAGCCCTTCTCCTGGGCCTGCTTCAGGGCCACATCAAAATCCAGCCCGTTGGAGCCCATTTCCGAGAGGATATAGTTGCTGGTGCCGTTGAGGATGCCCATGAGCGATGTCACACGGTTACCGGCAAGGCTTTCCTTGAGGGCCTCAACCACAGGCACTGCCCCGGCCACACTGGCCTCATAGCGCAGGATACGCCCCTTGCGTGCTGCCTTCTGGAAAAGGGCAAGCCCCTCCTCGGCCAGCAGGGCCTTGTTGGCCGTCACCACATGCTTGCCCTGCTCCAGTGCCCTGTCGATAAGGACGCGGGCATGGTCGATACCGCCGATCAGCTCCACCACCACATCAATGTCAGGGTCATCGGTCAGTGCCACCGGATCGGTGGTCAGCTCCGCTCCGGCAGGCAGGGGTATCTGCCGGGCCTTTTCGAGATCGCGTACCAGGATACGCCGGATACACATATCCCGCCCGGTACGCCGACGGACAAGGTCGGCATTTTCTTCCAGCAAGCGGGCAAGGCCACCACCCACGGTGCCAAAACCGGCCAGACCGATCGTCAGAGGTTTGCGTTCTGCAAAAGTGGACATCTTACCCCCGTCCACCCGAAAGCAGGCGGCGGATATTGGCCACAGCCTGACGGGTACGGTGTTCGTTTTCTATCAGGGCAAAGCGCACGTATTCATCTCCGTAATGGCCAAAACCCAGGCCCGGCGAGACCGCCACCTGCGCCTCGGTCAGCAGCAGTTTGGAAAATTCCACCGAACCCATCTTGCGGAATTCTTCCGGGATACGCGCCCAGACAAACATGGTCGCCTTGGGGGAGGGCACTTCCCAGCCAATGCGGTTCAGGCCCTCAATGAGCTTGTCGCGCCGTTCACGGTAGATGCCGCAAATCTCGTCCACGCAATCCTGCGGCCCGTTCAGGGCCACCGTGGAGGCGATCTGGATGGGCTGGAAAATGCCGTAGTCCAGATAGCTCTTGATACGGGACAGCGCGTGTACCAGCTTTTTGTTGCCAAGGCAGAAACCCACACGCCAGCCCGGCATGGAAAAGCTCTTGGAAAGGGTGTAAAATTCTACGCCCACGTCCTTGGCTCCTTCCACCTGCAGGAAGCTGGGGGCCTTGTAGCCGTCAAAAACAAGGTCGGCATAGGCAAGGTCGTGCACCACCCAGATATTATTTTCCTTGGCAAAATCCACCACCTTGCGGAAAAAGTCCAGATCGGTCACCTCCGTGGTGGGGTTGTGCGGATAGCTGATAAAGAGCAGCTTGGGCTTGGGCCAGGCCTGCCGGGTAGCGGTGGTCAGATCCTCAAAAAAGTCGCGCCCCGGCCCAATGGGCACGCTGCGCACATCGGCCCCGGCAATGATGGGCGCATACTTGTGGATGGGATAGGTGGGGTCGGGGGCCAGCACCACATCACCGGGGGCCAGCATGGCCAGGGCCAGGTGCGAAAGCCCTTCCTTGGAGCCCATCGTCACGATGGCCTCGCTGTCGGGGTCCAGCTCTACGCCAAATTGCCTGGCGTAGCGGTCGCAAATGGCCTTCCGCAGATTGGGGATACCCCTGGAGAGCGAATAGCGGTGATTGACAGGTTTTTGCGAGGCTTCCACCAGTTTGTCCACCACATGCCCGGGGGTGGGGATGTCGGGATTTCCCATGCTGAAGTCCACAATATCCACATTCTGCCGCCGCAACTGCATCTTCAGCTCGCCCACCACGGCAAACACATAGGGGGGCAACCGCTGGATGCGGGAAAACTCTTCCATATCCATCTCGCTTGTTTGGCCGGGGGCCGTTGATACCACCCCTCACCATAGCCAGCCCCATGCCCCTTTGTAAAGGGGGTAAGCTGGCAGAGACAGGGCAGTCGCCCGGACAGGGGGCTGACTTTGCCCCATCCCTGCCCTATACTGCCGCGTTATGAGTACCCGTTCTTTTCGTCTGGTCTGTCCGCCGGAGCGCATCCCGCAGGTAGAGGCACTGTTACGCGCACAGGGCTATGACTTTGCGCCAGAGCCGTTTTCCCCTTTCTGCCGCCGCATCCTGCACGAGCCGCGCCCCTTGGGGGCTTCACTGGCGGCCTTTTTTGGCTACATCTATATCCAGGATCGTTCTTCCATGCTGCCGCCACTGGCCCTGGGCCTGGCCGCTGGCGAGAGCGTGCTGGATGTCTGCGCCAGCCCCGGCAGCAAGACGGGCTTCCTGGCCCAGCTTGCAGGGCCGGAAGGCTTTGTGCTGGCCAACGAGCCTTCCCCGGCGCGGCTGGCCACACTGCGGGCCAATCTGCACCAGTGCAATCTGCTTCAGTCAGCCACCTGCTCCTACAGCGGTGACGCCCTGCCGCTGTCCCCGGCCTCATGGCGGGCCATCCTGCTGGATCCGCCCTGCTCCGGCTGGGGTACGGCAGAAAAGCATCCCCGTGTGCTCAAGCTCTGGCAGGGAGACAAGCTCAAAACCCTTGTCAGCCTGCAGCAGCGTCTGCTGCGGCACTGTGCCAGCCTGCTCGCACCGGGTGGGCGCATGGTCTATTCCACCTGCACCACCAACGAGGCCGAAAACGAGGCCCAGGTGCGCTTTGCCGAAGAAGAACTTGGCCTGGTGCGGGAAAGACTGGCCCCCTTCCCCGGCTTTGTCTGGGAGGAACGGCCCGGCGGGGACGGTACGCTGCGGGTGGACGGTGCGCGTTCTCAGGCACAGGGCTTTTATCTGGCCCTGCTCCGCAAGCCGGAGGACACCCCCATGCCCGAAACTGCGGGAACGCCCGGCACTACAGCCAGCGCAGATATGGGCCGGGGCAGCCGCCCCAAAAGCCAACGGGGGAGCAGACAGCAGGAGGCGGCTTCACTGCGGGCAAAAGGACAAGCCCTTTCCCGTGCGGCCCTTGCCGGGCCGTGCTGTGACCCGGACGCCCTGCCCGCAGGGGAGGTGATGCTGTTTGGCGAGCATTTGCGCCTTGTACCGCCGCAGGCCGCCCTGCTCCCGCCCGGTCTGGTCTGGCAGGGTGCCCTGCTGGGACGCTGTGCCGGCGGCAGGCAGGCAGGACTGACGCTGGCCCCGCGCTTGCGTGTGCTGCTGCCCCATCCACCACAGCCGGACACTGCCCTGGTGCTGGAAGATACAGCTCGGATCGAGGCTCTGTTGCAGGGGCAAAGCATCCACTGCGCCTTGCCCGGCCGGGAGGCTGCCCTCTGGTGGAGAGATCTGCCGCTGGGCCGTCTGGCCCTGAAGCAGGGACGGGCTGTGGCCCTGTTCAAATAGCCAGACTTTCCCCGCGCTGACCGCGCATATAAAGGCACTGCCCCCAGACAGCCTGCCCCAGCGCAAGCCCGCCGTCCCCCGGCGGCAGCTCATGGTGGGTCAGGGGTTCCAGTCCCTGCGCCGTAAGGGCTGCGGGCAAAAGCCGGGCCATGATGGCATTCTGCATCACCCCGCCGGAAAGCCCAACCCGTGTCAGCCCATGGCGTGCGGCGGCCCGTGCTGCCAGTGCGGCCAGCCCGTGTGCCAGGGCCAGATGGAAGGCTGCCGCTGTGTGCCCGGCCTCCATGCCGCTGGCCTGGGCCTGTAAGACATGGTGGAAAAGGGCTGCACTGTCCAGCTCCCACAAAGGCTGTCCAGCCACGGCATCCGTTGTGCCATGTCCCGCTGCCCCGTTGTCCTCACCTGTCACACGCTGTTGCAGAGGCATCTCCCAGCGTGGCAATTTTGCCGCCAGCCAGGGCTGTGCCGCTGTTTCCAGTCGGATGGCGGCCTGTCCCTCGTAGCTGATGGCCGTACACAGGCCCAGTTGGGCGGCCACAGCATCAAAGAGACGCCCACAGCTTGAGGTGGCGGGGCAATTGAGCCCGCGTTCCAGCATCAGGCGCACAGCGGCTTCAGCCTGGGCCTGTGCTGGCAGCCATGGGCGCGGGGCCGTGGGGGCTGTATCGCACAGGCGGTGCAGGGCCAGGGCGATGCGCCACGGTTCGCGGATCGCTGCCTCGCCGCCGGGCAGGGGAAAGGGGCTGAGCCGCCCCAACCGCTGCCAGCGCGGTACGGATAGATCCAGCAAAAGCAGTTCGCCCCCCCAGATGCTGCCGTCTGTGCCCAGGCCCGTCCCATCCAGACAAAGGGCCAGTGCCGGACTGAAACAGGCATTTTCGGCCAGTACGGCAGCGGCATGGGCCGCGTGGTGCTGCAATCGCCACAGGGGGATGCCTTCCCGTGTGGCCCGCTCCTCGGCATAACGGCTGGAAAGGAAGTCCGGGTGCAGGTCACAGACAATGGCGGTCGGGCGCATTTCCAGCAGGTTTTCCAGCCGCTGGATGCTTTCCTCGTAAAAGTTGAGGGTGGCCGGATTTTCCAGGTCTCCCACATGCTGTCCCACAAAGGCCGCATTGCCGCGTGCCAGGCAGACTGTGGCCTTGAGTTCTGCCCCGGCCCCCAGCACACAGGGGGCTTCCTGCATGGCCGGGGGCAAGCTCACCGGGCGCGGGACATAGCCACGGGCGCGGCGGTAGAAAAAAGGCTCCACCGCACTGGCAGCATTCTGGTTCTGGCCCGGACGCACGGCCAGCACACTGTCGTCCACACGGGTCAGGATGTCCCGGTCGTGCAGCAGCCAGGCATCCGCCAGATGGGCAAGGCGTTGTACGGCCTCCCGATTGCCAAGGCAGAGTGGCTCCCCATGCGGATTGGCCGAGGTCATCACCATGACTGGTGGCTGGTACGCATGACAGGCCAGCCAGTCAAAGAGCGCGGCGTGCAACGGGGTGTAGGGCAGCATCAGGCCAAGGGTGGCCGTATCCGGTGCGATCTCTGGCGCAAGTCCTGCCGTGGTATCGTCTGCTGCTGTCCGGCGCGGGCAGAGCACGATGGGTTTTTCCGGACTGTCCAGCAGGGCTGCCTGTTCGGGAGAGATATGGCAGAGCTGGCGGGCCGTTGCCATGTCACCCACCATCAGGGCCAGTGCCTTGTGGGGGCGATGCTTGCGCTGCCGCAACAGGCGGACAGCCCCGGCATCGCGGGCATTACAGGCCAGTTGGAATCCCCCCAGTCCCTTGATGGCCACGATTTCGCCCGCCAGTAGGCGTTCCCCGGCGCGTTCCAGCGCGCGGGCCTGCCGCTCGGCAGTGGGCTGGCTTTGCCCGGCAAGGGCCTCTGCGTGCGAGACCAGCCAGAGACGCGGGCCACAAACCGGACAGGCAATGGGTTGGGCATGAAAACGCCTGTCCAGCGGGTTTTGGTATTCTGCGGCGCAATCCGGGCAGAGGGGAAAGCAGGCCATGCTGGTCACGGCACGGTCATAGGGGATAGCGCGGGTGATGGTGTAGCGCGGCCCGCAGTTGGTGCAGTTGGTAAAGGCATAGGCGTGGCGACGGTTGGCCGGGTCGCGCATATCGGCAAGGCAGTCCTGACACAGGCCCATATCGGGGCTGACCAGGACACTGTGCCCGGCCTGTCCCTGACTGGGAATGATGACAAAGGCGTTTTCATGCGGTTGGGGAGGCAGGGGGTGCTCTTCCAACGCAGTAAGGCGGGCCAGCGGTGGCAGCTCCTCACGCAGCCGCCGGGCAAAGCGGGCCACGGCTTCGGGCTGGCCCTGCACCTCCATGCGGACACCTTCGGAGGTATTGCCCACGCTGCCGCTCAGGGCCTCCTCATGGGCCAGCCTGTAGATGAAGGGGCGAAAACCCACCCCCTGTACCTGCCCGGCAGCGACCAGAGCGCGCCGTATGATTGGCTGCTTGTCCATGCTGCAAGCATACGCAAGGGGGCTGGTCTTGTCACGCTGACAGGCCAGCCTGTACCGGCTCCTGCCTGGCAAGCCGCTGGCGCAGGTTTTCCGCCACGGCTTCCGGGGCCACCTGCACGCGGGCTATGCCGCTTTCCATGGCGGCACGGGCCGTTGCCGCAGCCACTGCCGACTCAAGGGAAGAGGGGATGATCTTTTCCGGCCCAAGTTCGTCCGGCCTGACCAGATCGGTCAGGGCCGAGCTGCGGCTATCTTCATGGCATCGTTGATGTCTGTGGCGCGTACGTCCAAAGCCCCACGGAAGATGCCGGGGAAGGTTGAGCCTGTAATGTCTGTCCCTGATGGGCAGCCCCATCAGTATGGCGCAGAGCCGCAGCAAGGGCAAATTCTTTCTGGCTTCCTCCACGGCTTGGCCATTGGGCTATAAGCGAAAAGCTGTAATCTATCCGCTTTGCCCCTTTGATCAGCCCTCGTTATACGCACGTTCAATCAAAGGCTTTGCCCGTTCCAAATCTTCCTGCGTTCTGATGACCACTTCGATATTGCCAGTAGCATGATGCCCCACGTTACTGACATCACGTGTAAAGTCCTTTTCTATTTTCACAGTAGCTGGGTCAATATCTAAAAAGACCTTGATATGCCTACTGAATAATTCAATACAAGCAAAATTTTTAACCTTCCTATAGGCGAGGTATTGCTTAAGCTGGTTAGAAGCAACTTCATCTCCAAGCGTCTCAATATAGCCGCAAAGTTCTGAGTAAACCTCTTGTAGTTCGGGAGAAAGAGTTTCAAGCTTTTTGAGATGCTCGTTAGTATCCATCTTTTGAGTTTTACTCTTGGCAGTCAAAGAGGCTTCTTTCTGAACGGGCGGCATAGACGATGGCATGTTCAAGTGTTCAAACAGGAGCATACCGTTATTGTACATACGGTATTCAACAAGTTTTATGTTTGCCTGCATACGATCGACTGCATGAACATCGTACTTATTAAACTTATGGGCAACACAAATCACACAAGGTGCAGACCAGTCTATTTTATCTGCTATATCCTTTCCTAGTACATTCATGACAAGGAGTTGAAAATCGGCCTTATGATCAAGAAGCCAATCCAGATAAAACAGGCCTTGATTGATAACATTCTCATTTGAGGATCTCTTGTACTCGAATATCACGGGGCAGTTATTTTCATCTATCCCGATGCTGTCCATCCGACCGCCGGTTATCGCGTACTCACTTTTGAGAAAGCGTACTCCGAAAAAGGTGAGCATATTTCGCTCGATAAGAATTTGCAGTTCTTTTTCCAGAAGGACTGAGGAAGAAGTCAGCTCTTTGACTGAAACATTCGTATCGTAGAGTTTTATTTCAGACATAGATTATCCTGTCTAAATATATCGCTTCAGAAAATGAGATCCCTCGCGTCACAATTTTATGGCAGTATAAAACGATCAGCGCAGTCGTTCAAGAAGGAGCTGGGCACGTTTGCCTACCAGCTCCGCTATGGCATGGCCGACAGGGCGGCCCATGTCAGCGGCACACCTTTGCGCCAGCGGCGGCAGGTCGGTACACAGCAAAAGCATGACGCGCCGCAGACCGGCAGGGCTGACGCCGATGTCCCTTGCCATTTTTTCGGTAGGAGCCTTGTTCACCCACTTGAAGTCGTAAGTCCCGCCAAACTTCATGGCCATATCGCCGTTGCGGAATTGCTGGTAGATTTCTGTGGAGACAAGGTCATACAGGGGCGCAAGTGTGGTCTTTCCATCGGCGTGGTGCAGCAGTGAAAAGTTTTTGGCGTGTGCATCGTTATTGCCGATGAGGATATTGAATATCACCGCACGGGTAAGCATATTGACAGCCTCCGCCGGCCTGGTGACGTGCTTGTGCAGAAGGGCATAACATTCCCTGAAGCCCGGCCCTCCACCTGACTGGTATTTGTCATTCGGCACATAGCCCAGAGCCTGACAGAAATCTTCCTGATGGATGCGGCTCCCCTCATGGCGGTCGTAGCGTTCGATCAGCAGGAAAGTCCCTTCCGCGTGTTCCAGAACAGAGGTTCTGGCAACGGCAAGACCGGCCTTTGCGGCAAGTCGGGCACAGAAACATTCGTTGTACACAAGATCGTCAAGGTCATTGCGCCCCGGTTTGATGATGTGCGTACTGGGCGTGTTTTCGTCGGGGATGCCGAAACGCTCGCCATCGTGGCAGAGTGTGAGCTTGCACATGGCCCCGGCAAGGGAAATGCGGACGTGGTCGCCGGGAGCAAGCAGGGAGCGTTCGGCAAGATGGCGGAGTACAAGGGCAAATGCATCGGCGTTGAGCCAGACGACGCTGCGACCTTCGGGAAGTGGCTCTTGCCCCGCTGGAAGAAGGGAGACAGCCCCGGCACAGTCCCCGCCGATGGCGTTGGCCAGCTTGATGTCGTTATTGCGTGCAATGTTGAGGCGGTCGGCCACCATATCGCGGGAGCTTTCTTCAGGAAGCACACCGGCAAAGAAAGGACGTGCCTCCTGATAGGAAAATTCCTCGGCTCGAAGCGGCAGCGAGCAGGATAAGGCAAGGCCTTTCTGCTGGATGTATCCCGGCGAGTAACGAAACGTGAACCTGTCGTTGGTATCGCTGTGAAGATGCCCGGCAAGTGTGCCGTTCAGGAAAACGTCAAGGGCTATCATCGTTCCACCTCACGGCCAGCCTCCCGCCAAGAGCGGCCAGCACCTGCATGATCTTGCCGATTTGCGCTGTGGGCTTGCCAGCCTCCAGTTCACTGACAAAGCGGATGCCGACACCGGCGGCAAAAGCAAGTTCTGCCTGTGTGAGCCTGTCCTTTTTGCGGCTTTCCCTGATGGCAGTGCCGAGTCCTTTCGGTGAGCTGAAAACATTTTTCGAGTCCATAGCCCCCCCCCCGCAGGAACAGGATATTCCCGTTCGGGAAGAATCGCAAGGATCAAGGTCTATTTTTCCCGTCCGGGAAAAAACAGGGGGAATCAGCGACATTTTTCCCGTTCGGGAATTTTTTGCTCATAAAGGGCCGCCCTGCGTAAAAGCCCCCACTGCCTTGGGCAATGGGGGCTTGCAAACCTGTGTGCCTTATGGCTCTGGTCTGTTAACCAAAGCCGATCATGGGCCAGTACACCAGCACGCCGAGCACGCTGACCAGCAGCAGGGTAAGACACCACGGCACGGCGACCTTCACAAAGTCGATCTGCGAGAAGAAGCCGGTACTGTAGGCAATGATGGTGGGCGGGCAGCCGATGACCAGCATGATGAAGGAGGTGCTCATGGGCGAGAGCAGACCCACGGATTCCACACTCATGTTCATGAGCGAGGCCATTGGCAGGGTGATGGGCAGGCTGAGGGCCACTGCCGCAGAGTTACTCATGATACTGGACAGTATGGAGCCGAACAGACCCATACCGTAGTAGGTGACGAACTGGCTTTGCCCTTCCAGCAACGGCAGCACCGAGATAGCCAGGAACTTGCCCAGGCCGCTGGTGAGCATGGCCGCACCCAGGGACACGCCGGAACCGAAGACGATCCAGGATTCCCAGGGGAACTTGTCGCAAATGGTCTTGAAGCTGACCCAGCCGGGGGCGCAGAAGCCGAACAGGGCAAGGGCAGCCACAACGGTGAGGTGCAGCTTGGTCAGGTCACCCAGGAACCAGAGGATGAAGGCCGCAGCAAAGACCAGAGCCACGCCCTTTTCTGCCGTGCTCATGGGCGGCATGTGTTCGATCTTCACCGAGGCGGGCAGTTCCTTCTCCTTGGGACGGAAGATGAGGTAGCAGACCACCCAGGTGGCAACGGCCGTGAAGAGGGAAATGGGGAACTCGATGATCATGTACTTCAGGAAGCCGATGTGTACATCCACACCGGTGGTATCCTTGATGTACTTGGTGGTGATGTCCACAGCCAGCGGGCAGCGGCCACCGCCCAGCAGGGTACCAAAGCCACCGGCAGACGAGGCCAGCGGGATGAGGATGATAAAGAACTTGCTGAGATTGTTGCTGTTCTTGGCCGTGATGCCCATGGCGGCAAAGATGGGCAGGATGGCAAAGAGCATGATGATGGTCACCGTGGCGTCATGGAAGATGGTGGCCAGCATGGTGCAGGCAACGGCAATGAAGAAGCTGAGCTTCTTCACATTGGTACCCGCGAACTTCAGGATCCAGAACAGCAGTCGCTTGGCCAGGCCAACTTCGTTGAGCACCACGCCAAACATGATGATCATCATGACGAACATGACGGCCTGGTTGGCGTAGGGTGCCCATGCTTCCCGTGTGGTCGTCACCTTGAAGGCGATCATGCCGGCAGTGGCCAGCAGGGCGGTGATACCGATGGGGATGGCCTCGGAGACCCAGAGGAAGATGACCGGCACAAGGATGGCGGCCAGACGATGGCCGGCCGGGGGCAGGTCTGCCGGGGTGGGCAGGATGTACACAAAAATACCCAAGGCAAGGGCAATGCACAGCTTGATGATGACGGACTTGCCGTTGACCTTGGATTCTTGAGGTTCTTCAACGGCATCCGGGGTCATGGGAGTGGTCTGTTCGCTCATAAAAACTCCGATTCAGCTGTTGACTTTATCTGTAACAGGAAAAAAGCCGACCTAGAGGGAAAGCTCTTCCTTGACCTTTTCAACGATGGCTCCGTACAGGGAGGGCATATCCAGCATACCAACAAGATCCCCATTGTCATCTATGACAAAGAGGTTGTTGTGTCTGCGCAGTACGAAGCGGTGAAAAGCCTCGTTCAGACTTTCATTCTGGTTGATCATCTGGATCTGAGCGGGTTTGCGGACCATGTCGCGCACCTTGTGGGTACGTGCGATCTGCACCAGGTTATCCCACGGCGTGGACGCGCTTTGCATGCTCTGGCGCAGCTTGTCGATGACATAGTCAAACTGCTCGACGCGAACGCTGGCTTCCTGGTTGATGATGGTGTCGTAATTGGGCTGCATGCTGCGGATGACGTCCGCAGGAGAGAGCTTGCCCACCATCTTGCCGTCCTTGTCCTTGACGATCAGGATACGGGTCTGGCGTTTACCGGACTTGAATTCAGCCAGGGCATTGCCCAATGCGGTAATGGCATCCGCAAAGGGTGCATCGATGTCAATGGAATACAGGTTCGCAGCAGGAACCATCAGATCCTTAACCAAACGGCGATACATAACCATCCTCCTAAAAAAGTCGTATCTGCCTTACAATGCGGGACACCTGTAGCTTTTGCAGGTGTACCAGCCAGCCTCTGTCCCGGAAGCCCTCCTTTACATACGCAAGAGTAATATCCAATGTCGCTTGCTCCAGCCTGTACCCCCTCGGAGAGGGGCACGGCAGAAGCTTTTTCAAACATGGTTATTTTTTTCACAAGTGTGTCAGATTTTTTCCCGATGTCAATAAAAAAATCGCTGGAAGCCAAAAAACACAAGTAGAGCGAAATGCCATTGAAAATGGCAGTAGCTCTGGCGGACGCGAAAGCGGACGCCCGCGCCGTCAGCAAGCGGGAAAACCACGCTTTTCCCGCGCTTGTCCCGCCATGCGGGGAAGCGTAGGCAGCGTGACGATTGAAACACAGAGTGTTTCAATCAAAAAATGCTCTAAAGCCCCTGCATCCGGGGATACAGGGGCTTTTCATGCCTTTTGGGATTTTTTCAGAGGCGCGGCCCTTGTGAGCCGAGCCGATAGAAGTTGCGCCCGGTACGGGCAGCTCCGTTGAGCAGGGTGGTACCAAGGCCCAGATAGTCTGTCTGGCTCTGCCCCTGGCGGTATTGCGCCTCCAGGGCTGCTCCTTCTGCCTGATTGCGCAAGGCCCAGGCCCGCAGCTCCTGCCTGTGGGCGGCATCAAGGCCCTGCTGGCGCAGGGAAAGGGCGTCCAGCTCGCCTTTTTCCACAGTGTCCAGAGTGAGGTCGAGATGCGAACCCGCGTCCGCCGTTGCACCCGATGCCCCGGCCCTGGCCCGTTGCGCGCCCGTCAGCAGCGCGGCTTCCTGCCGTTTGCGCACAGCCTGCTCATGCCCCTCCCGGCGGTTTTGCCGGGCTTCCTCCTCTGCGCCCTGGGCGTTCTGTTCTGCCAGTTGGGCATTGCGTTCTGCCAGCCGGGCCTGATAGCGGGCCTGTCCCTTGCGGGCCTGTTCCTGCCGTACTGCCCCCAATGCCGTACCAGCCAGGGCCACGGCAGCACTGATGGCCGCGACTGTTCCGCTTGTGACGGCCATTATTGCCCCTCCATCGTCGCTATCGGGGCAAGTTCCTTTTGCCAGATGCTCTCCGTCTGCTGTGCCCCCAGCCGACGGTACAGGGCATGACAGGGGCGGGACGTGGGGCTGCTGTACTGCACCAGGCTGGCCCCGCGCCGGGCCAGCAATGTTTCTGCCGTCCGCAGCAGGTGCAGGGCTGTCAGCCCCCTGCGGGCTGGCGGGGCAAGATACAGGCCGTCCAGCATAGCCATGAGCCTGCCCCGCCGGTGCGGGCAGGGCGTCAGGCAAAAGGCGGCATAGCCCAGAAGGTTGTTGCCCTCCCCGCGCACGGCAAGGATGCACAGCATGTTCAGGGCTTCCAGCGTGGCATAGTGGGCCGCATCAAAGCTGTAGTCCGGGCCGTGGAGTGGGGCCTCCACCTCCTGCCAGTGGGCAGCGCAGAGGCTGGCGGCCTCCGCAGCGATCTGGCCAAGGTTTTCTTCACCAATGTGCAGGTCGTGTGCTGTCGTTGTCATCTGCTGCTCCTGTTTTATCCTTCGCCAAAGTCCACATCCAGCACCAGTGCCGAAAGGCGAAAGGGCAGGGGGCTGTCCTGCACCAGCCAGACAGTGGCACTGCTTTCCTGCGCGCCACCGGGCAGACATTCCACATCTCCCGTAAAGGGGCTGACGGCTTCTCCCCAGTGCGCGGGCAGAAAGGGCAGGTCGTAGAGTTCCTGACGGCTTGGCCCATACTTGCCGCCCACGCTGCGGTGCAGACGCAGGATGCAGCGGCCATGACTGCGGCGGCAGCCAAGGCTGGAACCGCCGGGGCCGTCAAATTCCAGCGGCAGGGGAGAAAGGGCCGAAACATAGGGCAGCCCCACATGGACACGGCTGGCCGGCCAGGGGAGCTGGATGGCCCCCTCTGTCACCACGCAGCCCTCCACCGGGCTGCCGTCTGCCAGCACGGCCACGGGGCAGCCTTCCAGATGGGCCAGACCCTGCACCGTGGCCGAGGGATCGGGCTGGCGGCTGCTGCACCCGCAATCCACAAAGAAAGCCTCGCTGATGTCTTCTGCATCCTGCCAGTGGTCGGCAAGGCGTTCCAGAAAGTAGCGGGGCTGCCCATTGACCTCGCGCTCCGTTACCAGCAAAAGCAGATCGCTGTCCTGCCCGGAGAGCGCGGTCAGCGAAAGCACCCGTCCTGCTGTGGGGTGGCGCGACCAGCCCCAGATGTCGTGTTCCTTCATGTAGGTAAAGGCCAGCAGCAGGCCGTCATCCCGCACGATCCAGATGGTGGAGCCGGGTGTCTGCTGATAGGCCCACTGCTTGAGGCTGTGCCCCTCAAAGAGGTGCGGCGCGAGGATGGAAAGGTCATTGCCGGCATAGCCGTCCTTTTCCAGCGAGTAAAACAGGTCGCGTACCCGTGCGCCGTGCCGCTGCACATGCAGGATGGAATTGCCAATGATGATGGGGGCCAGGCCCGCGCTGCCCCAGTGCGACTGGGCCGTGATGGCGATGCTGGCAGGGGTGATGGCCCCGCTGTCGTTGCCGGTGGCCTTGTACTCTCCACCGGATGTACCCAGCAGCAGGTCGCCAAAACCGGCGGCCCAGGTGATGGCATCAATGGAGCCGGAGGCTATCTGGTATTCCACGGGGTCATCGTCCTGCAGGGGGCGGGATTTGCGAAAGTTCTCAAAATCGCCCGTGCGCGACATGTAAAACGTGTGCGGGGCGGCCGGTGTGGCCGCCAGTACCATGCGTTGCTGGTGAAAGGCCACCACACCGGGATTGTTGCCATCGGCAAAGGGATCCCAGTCTTCCTTGGGGGTGTCGGCAATATCGGCTTCGTAGTTCTGGTCACTGAAGCTGGTGCTGGCAGAGATGCCCACAAAGCCGAAATAGCCGGCCTCCTCACGGTAGATATTGTATTCTACAGCACCTTCCACAGCCTGCCAGCTGACAGTCGCGCTGTTGCCCTGTACCCAGTCCGAAGGGTGTCGGCCCGTGCTGACCACACCCGCCGGCGAGGGCAGGGAGACCCTGCCGTTGGCGTCCACAGCGGCCACCTTGTAGCGCAGACTGTAAGAACCGGCCGTCCCCTGAAAGCTGACTGTGGGGGCGGCGGGCGCGGCCAGTGAGGTGTTCAGGGCCACGGGCTGAAGATGCCAGGCATAGCCGCCAGCGGGGGCATCGCTGCGGATGAGCTTGTGCAGCGGGTGGCGGCGGTGGGCCAGATAGACCACATCGCCCACCTGGGCGTGGGAGATCTCCAGCAGGTCTGCCGTAGCATAGGGCGTGGCAAGCGGCTCCAGCCCCGGCACAAGGCCGTTGGCATCTGCCACGCGCAGGCTTTTGTGGCTGAGGATGAGGGCAAAGTTCTGCCCGGCATCGGCACTGAAGCTGAAGGGCAGGAGCACTGCCGGGCCGTCCAGCTCTGCCAGATAGCGCGTACCGGGCCGCCGGGCCACATCACCGTGCAGACCGGGCAGCATATTTTCCATGCAGGAGACGCAGTTGCGGTAGCGGGCCAGATCGTAACGGGCAGAGAGGGTGGGCGCGACCTCTCCGCCGGTAAAGTTTTGCAGGGCTATGCGCATGGTTCTATCCCCCCAATGAAGACGCAGGGCAAGAGGGCAATGGCGCGGGTGCGGGCCTCGCTGGCCGTGGGGACGGTATTGCCCAGCACAAAGTTGACCTGGCCGCTGCTGCTGCCTGCCCCGCTGCCCATGCCCCAGTTGCTGCGGTTGGTCACCTTGGCAAAGCAGCCCGATGGCGTGCAGGTGGTGGTGTCCACAAAGCCCACCACGCCGCTGACCTCCCGCACGGCGTCACCGTGCCAGTCCCCCACGTTGGGTAGAAAGTCGCTGCCCGCGCCGCGCTCATAGTCCCCACGGGTGTCCGGTAGTCTGATGCTTCTGGCTTCGGCATCCACTACAAAGAAGGGGACACCGCCCACACCCCCGGCAGCCTCGGAAAGGCTGGCCCATTCATCGGCTGTCTTGCACTTCCATGCATTGGCCTCCTCGTGCAGGGCTGCCCACAGATCGGGATATGCCGTGTCGGCCTCTGCCAGCACTGCCCCGTTGCGGATGGCCCAGCCCGGCGGCGGGATCTGTTCAAAGAAATTGCGGAATTCACCGGGATAGCCAGTGGCCGCAGCGGCAAGGCGGCTTTCCAGCCTGTCCAGACGGCCAGCAAGGGCAGTGGCATCGGCCACCAGCGCGGCACTTGCCCCGGCGGCTTCGGCAGACTGTGCAGCCTGCTGGGCTTTTTCTGCGGCGGCAAGGGCCTCTTGCCCGGCAGCTTCTGCGCTGCTTGCGGCGGCAAGGGCCGCATCGCTGGCACGGTTGGCGGCACGGGTGACGTTGCTGACAAGTTCCTGCGGCGATCCCTGACTGGTGGGGGAGACCACAAGGGCGCGTGAGACCTTTTCCAGCAGTTGCTGGCGTTCTGCTGTGGCCTTGTCCAGGGCGTCCTCGATGACCTGCGGGTCAAAACGGGCCCCGGTGATCAAATCTGTCTCCTGCACAAAGGGCATGTCACGCACGATGGAAAGCAGCCAGCCTTCGGGCAGGGGTGCGCCTTCGTGCAGATAATGGACAGTGCCCCCCTCTTCGGTCAGGCTGACGCTCCAGCCGCTGGCTTCGCTGGTTTCGTCCCGTGGGCTGGTCAGGCTGACCCTGATCTGGTCAGCCCCCCAGACCCTGAAGCTGAAGGGAAAATCCACGGTAACGCCATTGCCCTGACAGACGGCGCGGCTTGCGCTGTAGGGGATGGTCACAGGGCCTCCCGCGCTGCAAGCCAGCCATCGTACAGGGGCGGTTCTCTGCGTTCGGACGCAGCAGCCTGACGGGCCAGCGGCAGACTTTCGGCATAGCGTTTTTCCAGCTCTGCCACTTTCTGGCTGTTGTTCTTGAGCAGGGGCACGGCCACCAGAGCGGCCAGCTTGCGGGCCAGCATGGCGGCAAAGCTGTCGTCAAACAGGCGGCAGTTGCGTACATCGACCGTATAGAGCAGCAGGGCGCGGGAGGCGTCTGTCAGCAGGCACAGCCCGTCCTGCCCGCTGTTCTGCACAAGGCAGAAGGGGCGCGGGCTGATGCCCTCGTGCCGCACTTCATGCGCCTTGAGGCAGCCCAGGGGCAGGGCGTAGGCAAAGCGGTATTCATGGGCATAGCCTGCGGGCAGGCTGACGCGGGCCAGCCAGGCCCGACACTGGGCAAAGGGCCAGGGGTAGTCGCGCAGGGCCTCGCGCCGGGCGGCGTCCCAGTACAGGCGGCATTGTAGGGCCTCCGGGGTGTTTTCCTCTTCCGAAGCCACTGTGCGCGTGCCCAGATAGCCGAGGGCGCGGTTCCAGATGGCGATTTGACTTTTGCTCATGTTTTCCCCTGTTTTTTCACGATGGTGGGGCCACGGCGCATGGTGTACGCCGTGGCCGGTGCCGATCACTGGCAGGATGGTTTAGCCCACTTGCAGGGCTGGCTCATAGGGCCAGTCTTCTTCCCGTTGCAGGGCAGCGAAGATCCGGCCCTTGCTGATGCTGCCCGTGGCTGTGGGCGTCAGCCTGAGACGCAGCCAGCCCTTGCGCATGGCCTGTGGCAGAAAGCGCGGGCCTGGCCGCGCCCCCAAGCCAAGGGCATCGCCCGCTGTCTGCCAGCGGGCAGCGGGGATGTCGCTCCAGCCGTCTTCGCTGTCAGGGCTGTCCGCTTCTTGCAGGCAAAATTCGATACTGCTGACCTCATCGGGCAGAAAGGCTTCGGTAACGGAGATACGCAGGGGTATCGCTTCCATGCGGCCAGGCAGGCTCAGGGACGTGAGGGCTATGGGCTGTCCGGTACTTTCGCCGGTGAGAGGGCCTTCAAACAGGATGCAGTGGCGGTCGATGATGGCCATGATAGCTCCTTGACTGGGGAGGGAAGAAGGGAGGAGAAAGGAGGGACAGGGGGATATGGCTACACAGCGTCTTCTGTACCCAGGATAGCATCGCACTGGCGCACAGGGCGGCCATGCAGTACCGGTACTGCCCTGGCATCAAAGTATTCGCCATACAGCAACTGAACATTGCCGGAGTCGGAGTTTTGCAGCTCAAGGGCGGTAAGGACATCGGCATTGGCATACCAGATGGCCTTTTGCCGCAAATGCTGGGGCATCCTGTTGCGGGCTTCGATGGTCAGGCGTTGCAGGTCAATAAAACCGCTTTCGCCCTTGCGCTTGCCCAGTGCGGCCACCGGTACATTGGCAATGCGCACGATGGCGCGCCAGTCCCGCACGGCCAGGCCGCAACGCCAGTTGTACTTGTCCCCTACCACCTGATACTTGCGCCCTTCCGGGTCTTGCGCCATATAGCTGTGCAGGTCTTGATGGGACAGGCCGCCGGTGCTGCCCTTGGGGTAGATGCCGTGGACGGTATGCGCCCCCCAGGCCACCAGCCAGATGGAGGTGCAGCCTCCGGCATCGCTGCCCCCGGCGTTGAGCACATTGCCACTGTTGCTGCTGGGGTAGCGCATGGCAAGGCCATTGAATTCATCGGGATTGATATTGCTGTCACCGTAAAAGAGGGTACTGGCCACCTTCTGGCGCATGGCTTCGGCAAAGGCCACACCCTCACTCATGCGGAAGGAGCGGTCGCGCTCCCCATACAGGCGCAGTTCTTCCACATCCAGTTCCATGACAGCTTCCAGGATGCCGCAGCCCTCCTTGACCTGGCTCCACTGCGACTTGGAGGGCGGCGTGCCCTGATAGAGCCTGCGCCAATGCACGGCGGGCAGACTGGTGCGGATGCGGGTAAGATGGCCATCGGTCTGGTTGGCTTCCATCCACGGCACATCGTCCATGATGTCATTGGTCTTGTTCATCAGCTCGATGATCTGACCGGCCTTGCTGCCACGGTAGAACTGTTCCATTTCGGCAAGGGAAACCACGAAACCGGGTGACTGGGACATACTGACCTCCCTGAAGGGGTAAGGGGTGAGAGAAAACTACAAGTACCTGTGTACCGCTGCCTGTGTACGGCTGCTGCCCTCAGCCACGGGAAGACCAGCCCGCGTACATGCGGTCTTCCAGCGGGGGCAGGGCAGTGCCGGGCTGCCCACTGGCGGGGCTGTCCTCCATCAGGACATCGGCCATACGGTTGAAGAAGCGCAGGACAGCCGGATGGTTACCGTAGCCGCTTTGTTCCAGCAGGCGGCCTATGCTCCTGTCGGGGTCAAAGCGGTCCAGTGCCAGTTGGGCGCGGGCCACGCTGGCCGCAAGATTGGCCCCGCCAAGCTGGGGATCGTTTTCCACTTCTGCCCGCCACGCGGCCACCTGCTGCTCCCAGCGTTGGCGTTGCCCGGTCTCGTGCGCGTGCAGACGGGCCTGCCACTGGCTGTCCTCCTGCGGAGACGGGCCGGGCGGGATCTGCTGCGGCGGCTCGGCCGGGCGGTCGTTTGGCTCAGTGGGCGCGGCAGTATCCGTGAGGGGTGCTGTGCTGTTTTCAAGCCCTTCCGGCACAAAGCCCGGCAGGGGGATGGCTGTTTCATGCGTCATGGTCGTCCTCTCTGGTTTGCAAAAGGGTGTAGAGATGGGCCGGGTCGCCTGACTGGAGCAGGGCCAGCAGGCGCATACCCAGATAGCGGCGGCCCTCGGCGTGGGCCAGACTGAGGGCATCCAGTCCCTGCGGGCCGGGCGCGGCAGCCTCGAAGCACAGGCCAAGGCCCAGCAGCCAGCGCAAAAAGGCACGCCCGTGGGCCTGGGCCATAAGCTGGCGCACGGCACGATTCAGGGCTTCTGCCAGCGCGGCCTCGCTGTCTGCGTGTTCTTTCTGCTGCCCTGTGTGCTTGCTGTGGTTCATGCCCCGGCCCTCTCTTCTGTGCCGGACGACTCAGGGCTGGTGGCCGGGGACAGGGCTTCCCGCACGTTCTGCAGGAGGGGCAGATCGCCCAGGGCGTCCAGCAGATTGCCTTCCCCAAGCTGGCTCTGGCTCAGGCTGCGCAGCACATTGGCCACCTCGCCCAGCAGCCGCAGCCCCTGTTCCTGACTGGCAGCCGCAGCGCGGGCTTCGCGCAGGGCCTGACGCTCCTGCAAGGGGCGCGTCAGGCTGACAGGCAGCCCCAGGCTTTCGGCATAGTTGTCCAGCAGGTTATCCAGATGCAGACTGTCCAGGGCTTCGGGCCAGGCTGTGGCGGCCTTGAGGGTCAGGCTCAGGTATTGGTCGGCCGCACTGATGCCCACCAGCTTTTGGGCTTGCGCCAGCAGGGAGACAAATTCCACACGCAGATGGCGGCCGCGCAGTTCCGGCGGGCAGGGCGGCAGCATGTCCAGCCCGCGCATCAGCTCAAAGGTACGGTCAATGAGCGGGTTGAACAGTTCATCGTGCAGACGTTCCAGCACCGGGCCGAGCAGGATGAGCTTTTCCTCCTCCCGTGCGGCTATTTCGCTGGCGGTGACATTGGCACGGCCCTCAAGCACCAGCTTGAACAGGTCGTTGTACAGGCCGGTGCGTATCTGCTGCTGTACCGCCTCCATCGCCTTGCGGGCCGTGCCCAGGTCCGGCCTGATCTGCAGCAGCGGGGTGGCCGCCTGCGGGCTTTGCCCGGGCAGACTGTCCACATAGTTGATGCCACCGGGGGTAAGGTCCAGCCCCACAGCCCGCAGCCCGGCGGCAACGCTCATGGGCGGGTCAACAGCCTTGTGCAGGGCCTTGAGGGTGGTCAGGCCCATTTGCTGGAGCATACGGCAGTCGGGCAGGGCATCCATGGCCGGAGAGCGGCCATACACATCACTGCCGGCCACATCCCAGCGTGGCCCAAAACCGGGAAAGGCCAAAAAACCACCGCGCCGCAAGAGCTGTTCGCCCCCTTCGCGCCCTTCCAGCCAGTGGATGGAGACAAAGGGCAATGGCCCCGGCCTCTGGCCCGCGCCGCACGCCTCCTGCGGGCAGACGGCCTGCACCACAGTATGCCGGATGTCCGGCTGCCGCCGGGCCTGCTGGCGGATCTGTTCCGGCAGGGCTGCCAGCCCGAAGGCCTGTTCCATCTGGCGCACGCTCATGGAAATACGGCGAAAAACCGTGTCCACCCGTTGCCGGGCATTGCAGTCCAGTACATATTCCCCGGCGCAGAGCGGCATGAAACAAAAGCCCTGATGCGGGTCGGCCAGCTCAAAGACAAAGGCTGTGCCAAAAGTGCCCAGCTCGGCATAGACACTGTGCATGGCGTTGTAGAAGTTGGAACGCTGGAAAACGACCCGCATCCGGGCGGCCACCTCATCCAGCCAGGCCTGGGCCGGGCGGCTTTTGGCCAGATCGGCATCGTCCAGTGAAAGACGGAACCAGGGCCGTGCCGGGCTGGTCAGCCCGCCCTGCATCCCTGCTGCCAGCACACGCATGGCAAGGATACCCGTGGCGTCCACCAGCCGACTGTTGAGCTGCGGGCCGCGCCATGTGTCGCCTTCCGGCTCCGGGCGGCAGCGTGTGGGCAAAAAGTGTTCGGCCAGGCTTTGCCACGCGCTGTCCCACGGGGCGCGGCGGTGCAAGAGAGCCTGATGGCGGCGGGCCAGGCGGCTGAGTCCCGGCCCGTGACCCTCTGTGGGGCATGGTGTCAGGGCTGGCATCGTTATTGCCCCAGCAGGGTTTTACGGCTGTTGCCCTGCGCGTTGTTCCCGGCGCGGAGCAGGGGGCTGGTGTGGATGGAGCCAGTCAGGCCAGAGGCGCGGGCGGCCTTGTCCTTTTGGTGTTGCCGGGCGGCGGTGGCTGCCTCGGTGACGGGTTTCTGGACTTCCTGCTTGGGGGCAGGGGTGACGGCTGGCACGTCTGGCGTGCTGGCTTTGCCTCCAAATCCCATGATGACCTCCGGTGTTGGCGTTATTGCAAAGGGGGGGGGCTGCTTGCGCTGCGCGGGTACAGGAAGAGCAGACCGTCCACCAGGCGGCCCTTGCGGGCATACAAACAGGCCTGGGGCAGTCTGCCCAGCAGGCGAAAGCCGCAGGCTTCGGCCAGTTGCCAGGCGTGGCGGTTGGGCACGGGGCAGATGCCCACGATGCCGGCGCAGTCCCGCCGGGAGAAAAGCCAGTCAAAAGCCCCCCGCGCCATTGGCACTGCCAGACGGGCGAAGCCGCGAAAGGTGGTAAAGTCGAATTCCAGCAACTTGCCCCGCCATGGGCTGAACAGGCCACAGGCCAGGGTGTTGCCGAACGTGTCCGCACACTGCAAAAGCAGGCTGCCCGGTGCGGTACAGATGCGCCGCCAGTCTGCAAGGCTGGGGCGAGCAAGGGCATACATGGCGCAGCCCAGCAGACCCTCGCGCTGCATCCGCAAAAAGAGCAGATCCCTCTGGGCGGCATCGGTTACAGGGGCAAAATGCAGTGTCATGCCGTACCTCCAAAAATGTCATAGCTGGTGTGCGCCCTGCCCGGTCTGGCCGGGGGCTGCGCTGGCCTGAAGCCTGTTACGGCGTAGCGCAGGGCATCGGCAGCGTGGCTGGCCCAGTCGTGCAGGGGGCCGCCCGATGGGCCTTCCCCACGGGGCCGCCATTGGCGGCGGTAGGCACGCAGGGCCTTGATGCCTCTGGCGCAGTGGGTGGCATCAAACCAGAGGCGCGGCAGGGCGCGGCGTGTGGCGTCAATGCCATCGGCCAGCGACAGGGCCGGGACGATGCTGAAGCGGATGCCAAGGCTGGCCGCACATTCCAGCCGACTTTGCCCCGTGCCCAGCTCGCGCACGCGGATGTCTGGCGGGGCCAGGTGCTGCCCGTACAGAAAACCGCGCCCGGCCACATCCTGCCCGCTGTTTGTGCTGCTCCCTGCGGGCAGGGACTTTTCCTGCAGGATGCGGGCATAGTGGGCCAGCCCTTCACCGCTGGCCTCGTAGTAGTCCAGCACGCGCCACTGGCCCGAAGGCTCCACCTGAAAGAACCAGATGGCCGTGGCGTCATCCATGCCCAGGTCCCAGGCTGTGTGCACGGGCAGTTCCGGCGCGGGCGCAAGCTGGCAGATGCGCCCGTCACTTTCGGCCTGGTCGAGCAGGGCGGCGTAATAGGCCCCGCGCAGGGCAGCGGCAAAGGAACATTCAAACTCCTGGCGATATTCTTCCTCCTCCATGCTGCGCCGGGCAGCGGCCAGTTCCGCAGCGGGCAGATAGCCTGTCTGTGATGCCGGGAAGCAGAAACGC
>JAFQED010000048.1 GCA_017415765.1 Desulfovibrio sp.
CAAAGCCCCTTTGCTGGACAGTCTGCAATATCCTCTTGCTGGCCTGTGTCCTGTTCCTTGGCTTGTTCGGCAATATGCTGTTCTGGGCAATGCCCGATGCCCTGCCCGATGCCTTGCCCTTGTCTCCTATTGACAGGGGCAAGGGCAAGTCCTTAAAAATACGCAAAGGGAAGCCTATGAAAGAACCTTTCAAAAACCAATGGTCAAAAACGGCTGCATATTTCAGCAATTTCCTGTCGAATCTTGCTGTGATTGGCGCGGGCTTGGCCCTTTATGATAAAAATGCCCAATATGAAGCGTGGATTGTCGCCCTTGTGGCCCTAGTTGTGGGGGCATTGATAAATTTAACTATCAAAAGGGGTTAATATGTTCTGGCCTGTGATGTTTCTTGTCCTTCTGGCAGGTGCTTTTGGTATGTATGCTGCTCTGCAGACACATAAGTAAACAAGCACAATAACCACACAACCACTGCCTACCGTTGGCCGCTTTGGATACCCATCCTGAGCGGCCTTTTTATTCCCCTACCAAAATACACCACAAAGAAACGCCACAAAAACCGAAGAAGAAAGCCATGCCCTTCATTTACGTTGCTTCCCTGTCCGACTACAACAACGGCATTTTGCACGGCGTCTGGATTGACTTTGACAAGTGCAACAATGCCCCTGACGTTTGGCAAGCTGTCAATACCATGCTGGCCGCGTCCACTTCTGCCAAGATATATAACGATATTGCAGAAGAGTATGCCATACATGACTATGAAGGATGGCCTTTCAAGCACCTTCGTGAATATGAAAGTGTTTTCCGCTTGTGGGCTGTATATACTCTGCTGCGGGATGAAATAGAGCCAAACTTATGGGAAGCCTTTGCAGAATTTACCGACAACCAAGGGCTTGCCCTGTCGGATATTGACGGGGAGACTGTCGGGCGATTCTATCATCCATTCCACGGCCCGATATGCCTACTTCAGCCCGGCTGACCTGGAACGAGCGGCTAACTTGTCAGGGCAGGGATAAGTCCAGACGATAATACGTCACCATTGGTATCCCTGTCGCAAAATTGCGACAAGATTGTGACAAACCCAACGGTAATACATCAAACATGACAAAGCCCCATATAGCTTTGGTCAACATTTTTACCAACTATATGGGGCATATACACTTGGTACCGGGAGCGAGACTTGAACTCGCAAGGGCGTGAACCCGGCGGATTTTGAGTCCGCTGCGTCTACCAATTCCACCATCCCGGCGTAGAAGCACGGAAAAAATAGTCGATATATTCACCCTTTGTCAAGCAGAACTGTCGCACAAAAGATCAGCCCCGGCCAGGGCCGGGGCTGTCTGTATGGTATGGGCGTGTTAGCCCAAATCAACCAGAATGGGATTCTGTTCCAGCTCTTCAAGGAAACGGTCGGGCCGTTCCTTCTGATCCGGCACTTCGATCTCGCCATTGACGTATTCGCGGTAGCCGGTACCGGCGGGGATAAGCCGCCCCACGATGACGTTTTCTTTCAGGCCGCGCAAATAGTCCATCTTGCCCTTGAGGGAGGCCTCTGTCAGCACCTTGGTGGTTTCCTGGAAGGAGGCCGCCGAGATGAAGGATGAGGTGGTCAGGGATGCCTGGGTAATACCAAGCACCAGCGGTTCTGCCGTTGCAGGGCTGCGGCCTTCGGCCATGGCCTTCTGGTTTTCCAGCTTGAATTCGGCCTTGTCCACCTGTTCTCCCACCAGGAAGCTGGTGCCGCCGGCATCCAGGATGGTGACCTTTTTGAGCATCTGACGCACGATGACTTCAATGTGTTTGTCGTCAATGCCCACACCCTGGAAGCGATAGACTTCCTGGATCTCATCCACCAGATAGCGGGCCAGGTATTTTTCGCCCCGTGTGCGCAAGATGTCGTGCAGTTCGGGGTAACCTTCGGTCAGGGCGTCGCCGGCTTCCACAAAGTCGCCGTCAGTGGCGGTGATGTGCTTGCCCTTGGGCACCAGGTATTCCTTGGCTTCGCCAATTTCCGGCGTGACCACCAGTTTGCGCTTGCCCTTGCTTTCTCCACCATAGCTGACAGTGCCCGCAATTTCGGAAACCACAGCCATGTCCTTGGGCTTGCGCACTTCAAAGAGTTCGGCCACGCGGGGCAGACCACCCACGATGTCCTTGGTCTTGGAGGTTTCACGCGGCTTACGGGCAAGGATGTCCCCGGCCTGGATGGTGTCGCCATCCTTGATCATGATGATGGAGCCCACCGGCAGACTGTAAATGGCTGCCATGCCACCGTGGGCGCGCTTTTTGACGTTACCGTTCTCATCGCAGACCGAGATGGCCGGGCGGAAGTTGGTGGTGCGGTATTCCATGATAGTCAGGGATGCCTGACGGGTCACGTCGTCCACCTTTTCCTGCACGGTCTTGCCTTCCAGAATGTCGCTGAAGCGGGCGATACCGTCTTCTTCGGCCACAAAGGGTTCGTTGAAGGGATCCCACTCGGCAAGGATGGCCCCCTTGCTGACTTCCTGCCCGTCATTGACCATCAGGCGTGCACCGTTGGGCAGGATGTACTTTTCCCGCTCCCGGCCCTGCGGATCAACAATGGTCAGCTGGCCACTCTTGCCCAGCACCATTTGGACACCATCGCGGTTGGTGACGGCCCGCACCCGGTTCAGGATGACCCGACCGGTGTTGAGGGCTTCAAACTTGTTCTTTTCAATGGTGCTGGAGGCCGTACCACCGATGTGGAAGGTACGCATGGTCAACTGCGTGCCCGGTTCACCGATGGACTGGGCCGCAATGATGCCCACGGTCTCGCCTGTGTTGACCAGATGCCCGCGGGCAAGGTCGCGCCCGTAGCAGAGGGCGCAGATACCGCGCTCGGCCTGGCAGGTCAGGGGCGAACGCACCGTGACGGAGGAGATACCCTTTTCATCGATCAGGCGGGCCTCGGCCTCGGTGATGAGGGTGTTCTCTGGCAGGAGGATCTCGTCATGGTTGTCGGGCGAATGTACGGGGTAGAGCAGCACGCGGCCGATAACGCGCTCGGACAGCGGGGTCTTGATGTCGCCACCTTCCTTGAGGTGGGTCAGCTCTATGCCATCCACAGTGCCGCAATCGTATTCGGAGACGATGACATCCTGCACCACGTCCACCAGACGGCGGGTCAGGTAACCGGAGTTGGCCGTCTTCAGGGCGGTGTCGGCCAGGCCCTTGCGTGCGCCGTGGGTAGAGGTGAAGTACTGCAAGACCGAAAGCCCTTCACGGAAGGAGGATGTGATGGGCGTTTCGATGATCTCGCCAGAGGGCTTGGCCATCAGGCCGCGCATACCGGCAAGCTGACGCATCTGATCCTGGTTACCGCGCGCGCCGGAGTTGGACATCATGAAAATGGGGTTGAAGCTCTGGTTTTTGACTTCCTGCCCGGTCTTGGGATCCTTCACGATGTCGTGGGATATTTCCCTGGTCATTTCGGCAGACACATCCTGCGTGGCCTTGGTCCAGACGTCGATGACCTTATTGTACTTTTCGGTACGGGTGATGATACCGTCGCGGTACTGTCGTTCAATGTCGTCCACTTCGCTCTGGGATCTGGCAAGGATGTCCTTCTTGGTGCCGGGGATGGTCAGGTCTTTCACGCCAATGGTCACACCGGCGCGGGTGGCGAACTCGTAACCCAGATCCTTGAGCTTGTCGCAGAGGATGACCGTGGCCTTGATACCGCAATGGCGGTAGGCCGCGCCCACCAGCTTGGCAATGGCCTTCTTGGTCAGCACGGTGTTGACGTGCTTGAAGCCCAGCCCTTCGGGCAGAATGCTGCTGACAAGGATGCGACCGGGGGTGGTCTCCACCAGTTGGCCGTCTTCCATGCGTACGCGCACCTTTGCGTGCAACGAGACCTGCCCGGCATCGTAGGCTGCTTCCACTTCCCACGGGGCGCAGAAGGTCATGCCTTCGCCCGGCTCAAAGCTGCGTTCGGCCGTCATGTAGTAGAGGCCCAGCACGATGTCCTGCGAAGGCACGATGACCGGGCTGCCGTTGGCGGGCGAGAGGATGTTGTTGGTGCTCATCATCAGCACGCGACATTCGATCTGTGCTTCCACCGACAGGGGGATGTGTACGGCCATCTGGTCGCCGTCAAAGTCGGCGTTGTAGGCAGAGCAGACCAGCGGGTGCAGACGGATGGCCTTGCCTTCCACCAGCAGGGGCTCAAAGGCCTGGATACCCAGACGGTGCAGGGTAGGGGCGCGGTTGAGCAGTATGGGGTATTCGCGCACCACTTCCGAAAGGATGTCCCAAACCACCAGTTCCTCACGCTCCACCATCTTTTTGGCACTCTTGATGGTGGTGGCGTAGCCCTGCCGTTCCAGCTCGGAATAGATGAAGGGCTTGAACAGTTCCAGGGCCATCTTTTTGGGCAGCCCGCACTGGTGCAGTTTGAGGTAGGGGCCAACGGTAATGACCGAACGGCCGGAATAGTCCACGCGCTTGCCCAGCAGGTTCTGGCGGAAGCGGCCCTGCTTGCCCTTGATCATGTCTGACAGCGACTTGAGCGGACGACCGTTGGTGCCGGTGATGGCACGCCCACGGCGGCCATTGTCAAAGAGGGCATCCACGGCTTCCTGCAACATGCGCTTTTCGTTGCGGATGATGATCTCCGGCGCGCCAAGCTCCATCAGTCGCTTGAGGCGGTTGTTGCGGTTGATGACGCGGCGGTAGAGGTCGTTGAGGTCGGAGGTGGCAAAGCGGCCACCGTCCAGCGGCACAAGGGGGCGCAGTTCCGGCGGGATGACCGGGATGACTTCCATGATCATCCATTCGGGCTTGTTCTGGGATTCCAGAAAAGCCTCCACGATCTTGAGCCGCTTGGTGATCTTCTTTTTCTTGGTCTGGCTCTTGGTGGCTTCGCCTTCCTCGCGCAGTTCGGCGCGCAGCTTTTCCAGATCCAGCTCTTCCAGCAGACTGCGGACGGCCTCGGCCCCCATGCCCACGCTCAGCACATCATCGCTGCCGTAGTGTTCCAGCACCTGAAGGTACTGGTCTTCGGAGATGACCTGCCGTTTCTGCAAATTGGTCTGGCCGGGATCCAGCACCATGTAGGAGTCGAAATAGAGCACCTTTTCCAGATCGGCCATGGTCATGTCCAGCAGGGTGCCGATCTTGGAAGGCAGGGTCTTGAGGAACCAGATGTGGGCCACGGGCGCGGCCAGTTCGATATGGCCCATGCGCTCGCGCCGCACCTTGGAGGCAATGACTTCCACGCCGCACTTTTCGCAGACGATGCCACGGTGCTTCATGCGTTTGTACTTGCCGCAGTTGCACTCGTAGTCCTTGACCGGGCCAAATATCTTGGCGCAGAAAAGGCCGTCACGCTCCGGCTTGAAGGTGCGGTAGTTGATGGTTTCCGGCTTCTTCACTTCGCCCAGAGACCATTCGCGGATGGCTTCTGGTGAAGCGATGGAAATCTGGATGGCTTTCAGGTTGCGGATGTTGGTCACATTGGCCGACGTGCCGCGTGCAGTGAAAAGATCGTCCAGGCTCATATATGCGTACCTTGCTTGTCAAAAGCTGTTACTGTCTTCAATCGTCAGATGCCGCCCCAGCCGTGCCCCGCAGGGCTATTCGGCCTCTTCCGTGCGTTCGCGGAAGAAGCTGGGCCGCCTGGGCTTCTTTTTGCCTTCTTCCTGATGCAGGGTCACGTCCAGCCCAAGGCTCATCAGTTCCTTGACCAGAACGTTGAAGGATTCGGGCAGACTGGCTTCAAGGAAGTTGTCGCCCTTGACGATTTTTTCGTACATCTTGACGCGCCCGGTCACGTCGTCGGACTTGACCGTAAGGAACTCTTGCAGGAGGTAGGCCGCGCCATAGGCTTCCAGTGCCCAGACTTCCATTTCACCCAGACGCTGGCCGCCAAACTGGGCCTTGCCGCCCAGGGGCTGCTGGGTCACCAGCGAGTAGGGGCCAGTGGAGCGGGCGTGGATCTTTTCGTCCACCAGATGGTGCAGCTTGAGGATGTACATGACCCCTGTGGTGACCCGGTTCTTGAAGGGTTCACCCGTGCGGCCGTCATACAGGGTGGTCTTGCCGTCGTTGGCAAGGCCGGCCTTTTCCATCCAGCCCCAGATCTCGTCCTCGGTGGCACTGTCGAACACCGGCGTCTTGGTGACGATACCCTTGCGGAGCTTGCGGACAGAGGCGGCAAACTCTGCATCATCCATAGTGTCAACAAGGGCGTTGATGTCCGCAGAGGCAAAGACATCCTTGACCTCCTGCCGCATCACCTGCATGGCCGCACCGGAATCCAGCAGTTCGGCCAGCTGGCGGCCAAGCTCCTTGGCTCCCCAGCCCAGGTGGGTTTCCATAATCTGCCCGATGTTCATACGCGAGGGCACGCCCAGCGGGTTGAGCACGATGTCCACAGGGCGGCCATCGGCAAAGAAGGGCATGTCCTCTTCCGGCAGGATGCAGGACACGACACCCTTGTTACCGTGGCGACCGGCCATCTTGTCACCCACAGAGAGCTTGCGCTTGATGGCGATGTGTACCTTGACCATCTTGATGACGCCGGGGGGCAGGTCGTCCCCTTCGGTGACCTTTTCGCGCTTGGAGTCGTAAATTGCCCGGAGGTAGTCCACCTCGCGGTCATAGGTCTTGAGCTTGTCGGCCACTTCGTCGTTGACTTCCTTGCTCTTGAAAAGCCCGGCCAGCTTCTTGACCGGCAGCGCGGCAAGATGGGCTTCGGTCAGGGCAGCACCGGCTTCCACCAGCACCTCTCCCTTCTTCTTGCCGGGGACAGAGGTTGCCGTCTGCTTGCCCAGCACCAGCGGGGCCAGCAGAGCTTTCGTGCGCTCGGTCAGGGAGCGCATATGGTCGGCTTCCTTCTGGTCAAGTACGGCAATATCGTGCTTTTCAATGGCAATGGTGCGGTCGTCCTTTTCGCCGGAACGGCGATTGAAGACCTTGACATCGATGATGGTGCCTTCCACCCCCGGAGGAACCTTGAGTGAGGTGTTTTTCACGTCGCGGGCCTTTTCCCCAAAGATGGCCCGGAGGAGCTTTTCTTCCGGCGTGAGCTGGGTCTCACCCTTGGGGGTGATTTTGCCCACAAGGATGTCATCGGGCTTGACGGCCGCGCCAATACGGATGATGCCGCTCTCGTCAAGGTTGCGCAGCATTTCCTCACTGACGTTGGGGATATCGCGGGTGATCTCTTCGGGCCCCAGCTTGGTATCGCGGGCTACCACATCAAATTCTTCGATATGGATGGAGGTAAAGGTGTCCTCGCGCACGGCCTTTTCGGAAATCAGGATAGAGTCTTCGTAATTGTAGCCGCACCACGGCATGAAGGCCACCACCAGATTCTTGCCCAGGGCCAGTTCGCCCCCGTCAATACCAGGGCCGTCAGCCAGGATCTGACCGGCCTTGACCCGCTGGCCGGGCATGCAGGTGGGCTTTTGCCCAAAGCAGGAGTTCTGGTTGGACTTGTGGTACTTGAGCAGGTCATAGGCGCGTACGCCGCCCTGCTCCTTGTAGATGTCGCCATCGTAGGCAACCACGATGCGGTCGGCATCCACATACTGCACCAGACCGTCAGCCGGGGCAACGATGCAGGCCCCGGAGTCGCGGGCCACGTCCAGTTCCATCCCGGTACCCACCAGGGGCCTTTCGGCCCGCAGCAGCGGCACTGCCTGACGCTGCATGTTGGAACCCATTAGGGCGCGGTTGGCGTCATCGTGCTCCAGGAAGGGGATGAGCGCGGCCGAGATGGAAACCATCTGACTGGGGGAAATGTCCATCAGGGTCACTTCGTCACGGTGGCGCATTTCCACTTCACCCTTGACGCGCACGGTGACATATTCGTCCAGCAGGTTGCCTTCGGCGTCCATGCGAGCATCGGCCTGGGCCACCACCTGCTCCCCTTCGCAGGAGGCGTCCAGATGGATGACCTCATTGGAGACGCGCCCGCCGCTCACTACACGGTAGGGCGTTTCAATAAAGCCGTAGTCATTGACCTTGGCAAAGGTGGTCAGCGAGACGATGAGGCCGATGTTGGGGCCTTCCGGCGTTTCGATGGGGCAAATGCGGCCATAGTGCGAGGTGTGTACGTCGCGCACTTCAAAACCGGCACGTTCTCGGGTCAGACCACCGGGGCCAAGAGCCGAGAGACGCCGTTTGTGCGTGACCTCGGAAAGCGAGTTGGTCTGATCCATGAACTGCGACAGCTGGGATGTGCCAAAAAATTCCTTCAGCACAGCCGCCACCGGCTTGGGATTGATGAGGTCGTGCGGCATCAGGGTGGAGATCTCCTGCAGGCTCATCCTTTCCTTGATGGCGCGCTCCATACGTACAAGGCCGATGCGGTACTGGTTTTCCACCAGTTCACCCACCAGACGCACACGGCGGTTGCCAAGGTGGTCGATGTCATCAGCCGGGCCGTGGCTGTCCTTGAGCTGCACCAGCACCTTGATGGCGGTGAGGATGTCCTCATCGCTCAGGGTGCGCAGGTCAGCGGGGGCATCCAGCCCAAGACGCTGGTTGAGCTTGTAACGGCCCACGGGCGAAAGGTCGTAGTAGTCGGCATTGCGGAAGAGATTGTCAAAGAAGCTGGCCGCGATCTCAGCCGTGGGCGGCGAGGAGGGGCGTAGGCGACGGTAGATCTCTTCCTGGGCCTTTTGCTGGTCGGGGATACGATCCTGCATCAGGGTATCACGGATGGAGGAAGAGGTATCCGTCCCCTTGGTGTGCAGCACGGAAATGGTCTTCAGACCGGCTTCGCGCATTTGTTCCAGCAGACCGGGGGTGATCTCGTCAGCGGCTTCGGCCAGCACTTCACCGCTTTGCGGGGACACGGCATCCTCGGCCAGGAACATGCCATCCAGCAGATCGGGACGCACTTCGATGGCCGGGATACCCGCTTCGCAGATAAGACGCCAGCTCCGCTTGGTAATGGGCTTGCCCGCCCTGACGATAACAGTACCGTCAGGCCCCACGATGTCGGCGTGGGCATTGTCCTTGCGGTACATCTCCTTGCGGACGCCCCAGAGCAGACGGCCATCCTCTTCAAGGTGGTATTCTTCCCGGCTGTAGAAATAGTCCAGTATCTCGGCCTTGTTCATGCCCATGGCCTTGAACAGGATGGTGGCGGGCATTTTGCGGCGGCGGTCAATGCGGACGTAGAGGATGTCCTTGTGGTCAAAGTCAAAATCCAGCCAGGAACCACGCATGGGGATGACCCGGCAGGAGTAGAGCACCTTGCGGCTGGTGTGGGTCTTGCCGCCATCGTGCTCAAAGATGATGCCGGGTGAACGCTGCAACTGGTTGACGATGACGCGCTCGGTCCCGTTGATGATGAAGGTGCCCTTTTCGGTCATCAGGGGCAGGGTACCAAAATAGATGTCCTGCTCCTTGATGTCGCGGATGGTGCGGTTGCCCGATGCCTCGTCGGTATCGTACACCACAAGGCGCACCTTGATGCGCATGGGAGCTTCGTAGGTCAGCCCCTTGGAGATACATTCGGCCTGGTCATACTTGGGGGGCTGTATCTCGTAATTGACGAATTCAAGACTGGCGGTCTTGTTGAAATCTTCAATGGGGAAGATGGTATGAAAAACGCCCTCAAGCCCTTCGTCGGGCTTGCGGTCGGCCATGGCCACACCTTCCTGCAAAAATTTTTGATAGGAGTCTATCTGCAGGTTGAGCAGGTGCGGAATGGGGAGAGATGTCTTGATTTTGCCGAACTGTTTGGTGAGCTGGCCCATGGGTACCTCAACAGATAGCGGTTGCGCCCCGGCATACGCGGTCGGCGGGCAAAATGTCTGCATACATATGTACAGACCTCAGCAACGACATCGGCCAAAGCGTTATACACCACAAAGGCGACAAAAAACCCACTCCTGCCGAAAGGCAGGGGCAGGGCCATTGCGCCAAATCAGAAAGGGGTGTATGGTAGTACGCTTTTATTCAGAATTTATGCCTCCAATGTCGTCATCGAACATTGATTTATATGTGAAAAAAATTTTTAGTGCAAGTGTTTTTTTGAGGTGTCCTTGCACACTCACGAATGCGCCCGGCATCGGCCTGTTATCAAAAAAAGCCAGCATCTGCATGCTGGCTTTTTTTGATGGTATGATCGTTTGTTCACTCGTCCTTAGGGCGTTTGTCCACAATGCGCTTGGCCTTGCCCTGAGAGCGTTCTATGGAATGGGCTTCCATCAGGCGGATTTTGGCCGTGACGCCCAAAAACTCCTTGATGGTCTTCTGAAGCTGGGTTTCCAGCTTTTGCAGCTTGCGGATCTCATCGGCAAAGAGGCTGTCCACCACTTCCACCTGAACTTCCAGTGTATCCAGATTATTCTGGCGATCCACAATGATCTGGTAATTGGGAGTGATGCCCTCGCTGTCCAGAAGGATGCTTTCGATCTGCTGCGGGAAGACATTGACCCCACGGATGATCAGCATATCGTCCGAGCGGCCCTGCAGACGCGCCATGCGGACGTGGGTACGGCCGCACTTGCAGGGGGTGTAGTCCAACCAGGTCAGGTCGCGTGTGCGATAGCGCAGGAGAGGGATCCCCTCCTTGGTCAGGGTGGTCAGCACCAGCTCGCCCTTTTCTCCGGGGGGAAGCTGTTCGCCTGTGACGGGGTCGATGATTTCCGGCAGGATGTGGTCTTCCCAGATGTGCAGACCCCACTTGGATTCCACACATTCCATGGAAACGCCCGGCCCCATGATTTCGGAAAGGCCATAGATGTTCATGGCATTGATGCCCATCTTGCTTTCTATGTCGTGGCGCATGGCCTCTGTCCACGGCTCTGCGCCAAAGACACCGATCTTGAGCGGCAGGTCGCGGAAGTCGATGCCCACTTCCTGTCCGGCTTCCCAGAGGTGCAGGGCATAGGAGGGGGTGCAGCAGAGCACGGTGGCCCCGAAGTCGCGCAGCAAATGGGCCTGACGTTTGGTGGCTCCGCCCGAAGCCGGAACCACGGTGGCCCCGATGGTTTCAGCCCCGCCATGTGCGCCAAGCCCGCCGGTGAACAGGCCATAGCCGTAGGCCACATGCACCACATCGCTGCGGGTGACGCCAGCGGCAGAAAGGCTGCGGGCCGCCAGTTCTGACCAGGTCTCAAGGTCGCGCGCGGTATAGCCAACCACCACGGCCTTGCCGGTGGTACCGCTGGAGGCATGCAGACGGACGATATTGTCCCTGGGTACGGCAAAAAGCCCGTAGGGATAGTGGTCGCGCAAGTCCTGCTTTTCGGTAAAGGGCAGGAGGCGCAAATCCTTGAGACTCCTGATGTCGGCCGGGCTTATACCCGCCTCATTGAAACGCTTGCGATAAAAAGGAACGTTGGCATAAAGCCGGTTGCAGAGGTCTTGCAGCCGACGGAGCTGCAAGGCTTCCAGCTCCTCGCGGGGCAGGGTTTCCAGCTTGATATTGAAAAGCACGGGGTTCTCCTTGCGTTCACACCCCACGGAAAACGGGGATGCTGAGGTGTTTTTCTGTATCCTTTTGCCCGGCAGCGGTCAATATGCCCTGGCGCGTGTGGCGCAGACGAAAAACAGACGGTATGGGACAGGCCGGGCAATCCACCTCCTTGCGCTGGCATTGCCCTTGCCCCTGCTTTGCAGTATAATCTGTCCATGGAAAAAAAGCCCAATTGTACCATTACTCAGGCCCGCTCCGATAAGGGGCAGAAGAAATACGCACTTGTCCCCGTGGCGGAAAAAATGACGGTCATCACCCAATGGCTGGATGAACACAAGGCCCAGCGCGTGGTCAGTCTGGATCTGGCCGGGCAGGGCGGTTTTGCCGATGCCATGCTGGTGTGCAGTGCCAGTTCCGTGCGGCATGCCCAAAGTCTTGCCGAAGGGGTTTCGGCCCTTTGTGCCGAACGTGCCTACGAATACCTCCGCATGGAAGGCTTTGACGCCGGTCAGTGGATCCTGGTGGATTTGAACGACATCATCGTTCATGTTTTTCTCGAACCCGTGCGCGAGCTGTATCGGCTGGAGGAGCTGTGGCAGCGTTCTCCCTTGCGCGACCTGCCCGCCGCCATGCCAGAGGAGACTGACCAATGACCCCCACTCTGTTGCTGATCCTGGATGGATGGGGCATTGCTGCCCCCGGCCCCGGCAATGCCCCTGCCCTTGCCCACACCCCCAATCTGGACGCCCTGATGGCCCGCTGTGCCAGCAGCCGTCTTATGGCCTCTGGACGGGCGGTGGGCCTGCCACAAGGCTATATGGGTAATTCGGAGGTGGGGCATCTTAATATCGGCGCGGGCCGCGTGGTCTATCAGGACATGACCCGCATTGACATGGCCGTGGAGGACGGCAGCTTTGCCCGCAACCCTGTGCTGGCTGATCTGCTGGCCGCCGTGCAGCGCAGTGGCGGCAGATTGCATCTGGCCGGGCTGCTCTCCGACGGCGGTGTGCACAGCCACATCCGCCACTTGCTGGCCCTGTGCGACATGGCCCATGCTGCCGGGATACCTGTGCGTATCCATGCCATCATGGATGGCCGCGATACAGACCCGCACAGCGGCATCATGTTTGTGCGCCAGTTGGCCGCGCATGTGGCACAGCAGCCGCAAACGCAGATCGCCTCTCTGTTGGGTCGTTTTTACGCCATGGATCGTGACAAACGCTGGGAGCGCGTCAAGGTGGCGTGGGATTTGTTTGTCCACGGCCAGACAGGGGATGAGGGCGTAGTGAGCACAGACCCCGTGGCCGCACTGGAAGCCTCCTACGCGGCGGGCGTGACGGATGAGTTCGTCCGGCCTGTACTTTGCCCCGTGCCGGACGAAGTCCCCGGCATGGCCGATGGAGACGCCCTTTTCTGTTTCAACTTCCGTGCTGACCGGATGCGCGAACTGGTGCAGCCCTTCCTGCAAGCGGACTTTGCGGGCTTTGAGCGCGGCAGTGTGCCGCAACTGGCAGGGCTGGCTTCCATGACGGCCTATGAGTCCAGCTTTGGCATCCCCGTGGCCTTTGCCAAGGAAGCCGTGAGCCTTGGCCTTGGAGAAGTGCTATCCCGCGCTGGTTTGCGGCAGCTCAGGCTGGCCGAGACGGAAAAGTATGCCCATGTGACCTACTTTTTTAATGGAGGGGTGGAAGAACCCTTCCCCGGTGAGGATCGTATCCTTGTGCCTTCGCCCCGCGATGTTGCCACCTATGACCTCAAGCCGGGCATGAGTGCGCGGGAAGTCACGGACAAATTTGTGGAAGCCTGGCACACTGGCCAGTATGACCTTGTGGTCTGCAACCTTGCCAATGGTGACATGGTTGGGCACACCGGGGTGCTGCCCGCCGCCATCGAAGCCTGCGGCGTGGTGGATGCCTGTGTAGGACGGATGGCCGAAGCCGTGGAGGCACGGGGCGGGCGTATGCTCATTATTGCCGACCACGGCAACTGCGAAGCCATGCTGACGCCTGATGGCCAGCCCCAGACCGCGCACACCACCAATCCCGTGCCGTGCATCCTGCTGGAGCCGGACGGAGCGGTCAGGTCTTTGGCCGAAGGGCGGCTGGCCGATGTGGCCCCCACCCTGTTGGGCCTCTGGGGGATGTCCCCCTCTGCCCCCATGACCGGGTGTGACCTCAGCCAGGGCTCGGCCAGCGGGAAGGGGGGGCAGGCCAATGGCTGAACACAAGCGTCCCCTTGCGCCGGTACGGCCGGACGGCATGGAAATCATCTTTTTTTACCAATGCCCGCATTGCGGACGCCATGTGCCGCTGGTCAGTCCTACAGAACCACGTATGGTGGCCTGTGACGCCTGCGGTCAGCCTTTTCCCATCATCCCGGTGGATGAACACGGTCTGCAATATGTGCGCATTATGCTGGGGAATGGAAAGGCAGCGGCTGACCCGGATTTCCTGTAGCACGCCTGCAGTGGAAAGAGGCGATCGCTGCACTACTCCCGCCTTTCACGGCGCGGGGCATACGCCGTCCGGTGTGTGTTCCGCGTCTTTTTTCTTTCGGTTTTACCGTGCTGGAAATACTTGACGGTGTTAAGCCTTATTGATAACTTTTTGCAGATTGAATACGTTAAAAAATGCACAACTTGCCACGCAGTACCTGTATGAGGTATGCTTGCAGTCAAAAGCAAGGGCATGCTCATGCCCCTGCGAGTACAGAAATTTCCTGATACATCACTACCTAAGGAGGGTTTTATGAAAGGTTACGCAATGCTCAAGATCGGCGAATCGGGCTGGATCGAAAAGGAACGTCCCGCCTGCGGCCCTATGGACGCCATTTGTCGTCCCCTGGCCGTTGCTGTTTGCACCTCTGACGTCCACACCCTCTGGGAAGGTGCCATTGGCGAACGCCATAATATGATCCTTGGGCACGAGGGTTGTGCCGAAGTTGTGGAAGTGGGTTCTCTTGTCAAGGATTTCAAGCCCGGGGATCGTGTCCTTGTGCCGGCCATCACGCCTGACTGGAACTCCCTTGAAGCCCAGGCCGGGTATTCCATGCACTCCGGCGGTATGCTGGCGGGCTGGAAGTTCTCCAATTTCAAGGACGGCGTGTTTGGCGAGTACTTCCACGTCAATGATGCTGATGGCAACCTTGCTTTGCTGCCCAAGAACATCAATACGGTAGATGCCTGCATGCTTTCCGACATGGTTCCCACCGGTTTCCACGGCGTGGAACTGGCCGATGTGCAGTTTGGCGACACGGTACTCGTCATCGGTATCGGCCCTGTGGGTCTGATGGCTGTTGCCGGGGCACATTTCCGTGGGGCGTCCCGTATCATAGCCGTGGGAACCAGAAAGGTCTGCCGCGAAGCCGCCACGGGTTACGGTGCCGATGAATTCATCAGCTACCGGGACGGCAGCATTGAAGACCAGGTGCTGGCAATGACCGGCGGCAAGGGCGTGGATAAGGTTATCGTGGCCGGTGGCAACTGCAATACCTTTGAATCTGCTGTCAAATCCCTGAAGCCCGGCGGTAAGATCGGCAACGTCAACTATCTGGGCAGCGGCGTTTACCTGAACATCCCCCGCGTGGAATGGGGCGTTGGCATGGGTCACAAGCAGCTCAACGGTGGTCTGATGCCGGGTGGCCGTCTGCGTATGGAAAAGCTCGGCGCGCTGGTGGCCGCCGGTAAGCTGGATCTCAGCCCCCTGTCCACCCATGTGTTCACGGACTTCAACGATCTTGAAAAGGCTCTCTTCCTGATGCGCGACAAGCCTGCGGATTTGATCAAGCCTGTGGTCAAGCTTTCTGACTAGCATGAAAGTCCTTGTGGTATCGGGCTTCCTCGGTGCGGGCAAAACCACGTTCATCACCGAGATGGCACACAAGTGCCGACAAAAGTTTGTGGTTATGGAAAATGAAATGGGAGCCGTCGGCGTTGACGGCGGCTTCCTTGCATCTTCCCTTGGCTCGGATGTGGATGTCTGGGAGCTGACGGAAGGCTGTATCTGCTGTTCCATGAAATCCGACTTTGCATCGGGCGTTTTGACCATTGAAAACGCCCTGCAACCGGATTTTCTGCTGGTAGAGCCTACGGGCGTGGGGATGCTGGGCCGCATCATCGAGAACCTGAAACAGATCGCCTATGAGCGGATCGAGATACTCAGCCCCATTACCATTCTGGACAGCCTGAACTGGCGGCTGCACGCCAGCGAGTTCCCCGAGATCTTTGCCGACCAACTTTCTGCCGCCGGTACCGTGGTATTTTCCAAGGCGGAGAATCTGCCGCCAGAGGAGCGGACAGCCCTTGAAGAGCTGGTCAACGACCATGCACCCACGGCAGAGGTCGTCAGCCAGCCCTATGCCCGACAGCCAGCAGCGTGGTGGGATGAAATCTGGCGCAAGGCCCTGGATGGCACTACCCTGAAGGAAGAGCCGGAGGCTGATGCCACGCCGGACTTGTCCATAGCAAGCCTGACCCGACCCCGGGTGGATTCCCCGGCTGTGATGGCAGTTTTTCTGGAAGATGTGCTGCACGGCAGGTTTGGGGGCATTGTGCGTGCCAAGGGTACTGTCAGCTCAGGGGCCTTTGCCCTGCGCTTTGATGTGGCAGGGGGGCAGTACTGCCTGAGCGGAGCAGAAGAGCAGGACGGAGGAGAAACACGGGCCGTTTTTATAGGCAAGAATGTGGATACAGCCGGTCTGTGCAAGGCCCTGCAGGCACGACCAGCCGGTCAGGATAATGGCATCAGGCCATTTCCTTCCTGATGCTGGCAGCAGTTTGTCGCAAAATCTGCACCGGCAGTCTTATGCAACAGCCCCCGCAAGGGGGCTGTTGGGTTTAGAGCATTTTCCTGTTGGAATTATCCAAAGTGTTTTTCTGATTGAAGCACTCTGTGTTTCAATCCACACGCCGCCTACGCTTCCCCGCATAGCGGGACAAGCGCGGGAAAAGCGCGGTTTCCCAGCAAAGCTGGACAAGTCCCGCTTGCTGACGGCGCGGGCGTCCGCTTGCGTCCGCCAGAGCGATGCCATTTTCAATGACAGTTCGCTCTAAACGAAAAGAACCACCGACACAGCCGATGGTCCTTTTCAGATATTCAGTGAACAGTCCAAACCTATCCGGCCAGAAGTCGTTCCACCACCTTTTGCCCCATAGCGGTGCAGCCCACCAGGGTCTTACCTTCTTCCATAATATCCCCGGTGCGGAAACCGTCGCGCAGGGTCTGGCGCACGGCGTTTTCCACAGCGTCTGCCTCGGCCCCAAGCTGGAAGGCCAGACGCAGCATCATGGCAGCCGAAAGGATGGTGGCCAGCGGGTTGGCCTTGTCCTGCCCGGCAATGTCCGGCGCAGAACCGTGGATGGGCTCAAACAGACCGGGGCCGGAAGCCCCCATTGAGGCCGACGGCAACATACCCAGTGACCCGGTGATGACCGAAGCCTCATCAGAAAGGATGTCCCCAAAGATATTGCCGGTCAGGATGACGTCAAACTGCGAGGGGTCACGCACAAGCTGCATGGCGGCATTGTCCACATACATGTGCGAAAGCTCTACATCGGCATAATCCTTGTGGGTCTCGATGACCACTTCCTTCCAGAGACGCGAGGATTCCAGCACATTGCTCTTTTCTACCGAGCAGACCTTCTTGTTACGCTGGCGGGCCGTTTCAAAGGCAACGCGGGCAATGCGGCGGATCTCTTCCTCATTGTAGATCATGGTATTGTAGCCGGTACGCAGACCGTCCCGCACTTCTACACCGCGCGGCTCGCCAAAATAGACATCACCTGTCAGTTCGCGTACCACAATGAGATCCAGCCCCTTGGCGGCCACATCAGCGCGCAGCAGGCAGGCCCCGGCCAGTTCCGGCAGAAGCAGGGCCGGGCGCAGGTTGGCAAACAGCCCCAGGGCCTTGCGGATGCCCAGCAGCCCCTTTTCCGGCCGGATTTCCGGCGCAAGGCCATCCCACTTGGGACCCCCCACAGCAGCCAGAAAGATGGCGTCTGCCTTGCGGCAGGTTTCCACCGTGGCATCAGGCAGGGGCTGGCCCGTGGCGTCAATGGCCGCGCCGCCAATCAGGGCTTCTTCCATACAAAATTCATGGCCAAACTTCTGGCCCACGGCCTTGAGCACGGCCACACCCTGGGCCAGGATTTCCGGCCCGATACCGTCCCCAGGCAAAAGGCAAATGGTCTTTTTCATGTATCTTCCTCCGGGTCGGCTATTGCAGGCGTTCTTTGACGTAGTTGACCAGCCCCCCCTTGGCGAGGATGGCAGCCATGGAGGCGGGCAGCGGCGGGCAGGTGATTTCCGCCCCATTGCTCAAATCACGGATAACGCCCGCTGCGGCGTCTATGTCCAGACTGTCGCCATCGGCGATCTTGTCCACCTCGTCGCCCACTTCCAGCAGCAGCAAGCCCATGTTGAAGGCATTGCGGTAAAAGATGCGGGCAAAGCTGTGCCCGATCACCACCGGCATACCTGCGCCAAGAATGGCGATGGGGGCGTGTTCCCGCGAAGAGCCGCAGCCAAAATTGCGCCCGGCCACCATGATGTCGCCGGGCGACACCCGCTTTACCCAGTCCGGCTCCAGGCCGGACATGCAGTTCTCGCCCAGCTTCACGGGGTCGCTGGTCACAAGGAAGCGCGCCGGGATGATGGCATCCGTATCAATATGTTCGCCCACCTTGTGGGCCTTACCTTTATAGTTCATGTCGGCCTCCTAAAGCATGTCAGGCCCGGCAACCATACCCGCAATGGCCGAGGCTGCGGCCACCACAGGGCTTGCCAGATAGATTTCGGAAGAAAGGCTGCCCATGCGCCCCTTGAAATTGCGGTTGGTAGTGGTAACTGCGCGCTCGTTGTCGCCCAGGATACCCGTATGCCCGCCAAGGCACGGCCCGCAGGTACACGGCCCCACGATACAGCCCGCATCCATAAAGACCTCCATCAAACCTTCCTTCAGGCACTGTTTCCAGACCGTGGGGGTGGAGGGCAGGATGATGCAGCGCACCTTGCGGTCGACCTTGCGCCCGCGCAGCACCTCGGCGGCATCGCGCATATCGCTGATGCGGCCATTGGTGCAGGAGCCGATGACCACCTGCTGGATGGGCGTATCCTTGACCTCTGAAACGGGCTTGACGTTGGAGGGCAAGTGCGGGCAGGCCACCACAGGCTCTGCATCGGTAACGTCAAAGCGTACTGTCTGTTCATAGGGCGCGCCGGGGTCGGCAGCCAGCTCAAGCTGCACGTCCGGGCGATTATGCGCGGCACAATAGGCGCGGGTGGTTGCGTCTACGGCAAAAAGGCCCACCTTGCCACCCGCCTCAATGGCCATATTGGCCATGGTCAGGCGTCCTTCCACGGACAGGGTGTCAATGACCGAGCCGCCAAATTCCAGAGCCTTGTACAGCGCGCCATCCACACCAATACGGCCGATGAGCATCAGCATCAGATCCTTGGCGCGCAGCCAGCGGGGCAGAACGCCCTCGTATTCCACACGGATGGTGGGCGGCACCTTGATCCAGGTCTCTCCAAGGGCCATGCCCGCCGCAATATCGGTGGAACCCATGCCCGTGGCAAAAGCCCCGATGCCGCCATAGGTGCAGGTATGGCTGTCTGCCCCGATGACCAGGTCACCGGGGGCCACCAGGCCCTGTTCGGGCAGCAGGGTATGTTCCACACCGCAGTCGCCGCCCTCATAGTAGTGGGTTATTTGCTGTTCCTCGGCAAACTGACGGCTGATAAGCACCTGATTGGCCGAATCAATGTCCTTTTGCGGGGTAAAGTGATCCATGACCAGGGCGATTTTGTCCTTGTCAAAAACCCGCTTTGCGCCCATGCCGCGAAAGGACTTGATGGCCAGCGGCCCGGTGATGTCGTTGGCAAGCACCAGCGAAACGCGGCACTGCACGATCTGGCCATCGCTCCTGATTTCCTCATCGGTATGGGCTTGCAATATCTTCTGGGCAAGCGTCTGGGCCATGATTTACTCCTTACAGGGCTTGTTTGTCGTCATACTGGCAGTGCAGACGGCGGCCTTCCTCCTCACGCTTGGCAAGGTGGTTGAGCGCGTCCACATAGGCCTTGGCACTGGCCACAAAGATGTCGGGGTGCGTGCCGCGGCCCACTGCTGAATGGCCGTTTTCCTTCAGGCGCACGGTCACTTCGCCAAGGGCGTCTGTGCCGCCGGTGATGGCATTGATGGCGTACTGTTCCAGTTCCGGCTCACGGCCCACCATGTCGGCAATAACATTGAAGAGCGCGTCCACCGGGCCAACACCAAAACCGGCACTGCTGCGTTCCTGTCCGTCCACATCCATGATGACTGCGGCCGTGGGCGGCACACCACCCGTGTCGGAGCTTTGCACGCTCACATGGCGCAGACGCAGACGGTCGGGGATACGGTAGATCTCTTCCTGCACAAGGGCCATCAGGTCGTCATCCAGTAGGGTCTTTTTGCGGTCGGCCAACTGCTTGACGGCCTCAAAAACCTGATTGAGCTGTTCGTCATCCAGCTTGTAGCCCATGCTTTCAAACTTGTTGCGCACCGCATTGCGGCCCGAATGTTTGCCGATGACAAGGCTGCTGCCGGTGCGGCCCACAGACTCCGGCGTCATGATCTCGTAGGTTTCGCGATTCTTGAGCATACCATCCTGATGGATGCCAGACTCGTGCGCAAAGGCATTGGCCCCCACAATGGCCTTGTTGTTGGGGATGGGCTGCCCAATGATCATGGAAAGCAGACGGCAGGAGGGATAGAGTTGCTCTGTCCTGATATTGTGCTCCAACTGGTAAAAATCGTGCCGCACCCGCAGGGCCATGACAACTTCTTCCAGCGAGGCATTGCCCGCCCGCTCGCCAATGCCGTTGAGGGTCACCTCTACCTGCCGTGCGCCAACCCGCAGGGCAGCCAGGGTGTTGGCAACGCCAAGGCCCAGGTCATCGTGGCAGTGCACGCTGAAAATGGCCTTGTCCGCATTGGGCGTATTGTTGATGACATAGGCTACCAGGTCTGCAAACTCTTCGGGCTGGGCATAGCCCACGGTATCCGGCAGGTTGATGGTGGTGGCCCCGGCATCAATGACGGCTTCCACCACCCGGCAGAGGAAGTCCCGCTCGGAGCGGGAAAAATCCTCGGCAGAAAACTCCACATTGCTGGTGTAGCCAACGCAACGTCTGACCCCGGCCACGGCCAGCTTGAGCACCTCATCCGGGTCTTTACGGAGTTTGTGTTTCATGTGCAAGGGGGAGGTGGAAAGGAAGGTATGGATACGCGGATTCTTGGCGCACTTCACAGCCTCCCAGCAAAGGTCAATATCGCGCTCCACACAACGGGCCAGACCGGCCACCTGGATATCCCCGGCCTGTTCGGCAATGCTGCGGACAGACTCAAAATCGCCAGGGCTGGAGGCAGGAAAACCCGCTTCCATAATATCTACGCCCAGCACTTCCAGCTGGTGGGCAAGGCGCAGCTTTTCCTTCAGGTTCATGGTCGCGCCGGGCGACTGTTCGCCATCGCGCAGGGTGGTATCAAAAAAATAAACGCGGTTGCTCATGGAAAACTCCTTAGGCGCGTAGTTGTTGCGTGGAACAGGTGCAGCCAGTCAGCCGCTATGGTTGTACAACCGATGTTTCAGTCATCCTGCGGGGCAAGGGCGCGCAGCAGCTCACGGTCGCGTCGAGGCAGGATAACAAGGCTGTACACCAGCCCCCCGGTAATATAGAGGGCGCACAGAACAAAGCTGAAGAAACGCGGCCATGCCACCAGTGCCGCCAGCAGAAAAAGAAAGATCAGCATGGTCCTGATGGGGTGGGCGCGCAAAAAATCATATTCCTTAAAGGAGAAATAGCGTATCCGGCTGAACATCAAAATCCCCAGTCCTACGGCCAGCAGCAGGGTCAGCCAGGGGATAGTCGGCTTGAGCATATCCGGGAAGAGCGAGGCAAAAAAGACAAAGGTGACTACCGTGCAGCCCCCGGCCGGGATGGGCAGGCCGATAAAGAAGCGTTTGCTCACCACCGCCGTGCTGACGTTGAAGCGGGCCAGGCGCAACGCCCCGCACCCGGCATAGATGAAGGCAGCTCCCATGCCAAAGCTGCCAAAGCAGTCCAGCTGCCATTGCCAGAGCAGCATGGCCGGGGCAAGGCCAAAGGCCACAAGGTCTGCCAGCGAGTCAAGCTGCACACCAAATTCGCTGGCGGTGTTGGTCATACGGGCCACCTTGCCGTCCAGCCCGTCCATCAGGGCAGACACAAGAATAGCCAGGCAGGCGTCCTCAAAACGGCCCTGCACAGCCCAGACCATGGACACAAAGCCGAGGAACATGCTCGACATGGTGATCATGTTGGGCAAAAGATAAAATCCCTTACGCGGATTTTTGACTTCCTTGCTTGCTTCCATACATCCACCCTGTTTCAGCGGGCACGGGCAATAACAGTCTGCCCGGCAAAAACCTGCTCTCCCACCTGTACCGCCGGAAGATAGCTGTGCGGCAGGTAAAGGTCAACGCGAGAGCCAAAGCGGATCATGCCGTACCGCTGGCCACGGGCAAGGCTGTCACCCACATCCACCCGGCACACGATACGCCGCGCCACAAGGCCGGCTATCTGCACCATGCTCCAACTGCCGCCATCGGCATCGCGCAACTGGTAGGCACAACGCTCATTGTCGGTGGAGGCCTTGTCCCACGCAGCATTGAGATACTTGCCCGGCCAGTAGCGGATGTCCTCCACCACGCAGTCCAGCGGGGCGCGGTTTACATGCACACTGAACACATTCATAAAGATGCAGATGCAGGTCACAGACTCCCCGGTAAAGGGGTCGGCCCGCTGCTCCACCCGAATGACCCGGCCATCAGCCGGGCTGACCGCCAGCCCGGCCCCCTGCGGCACCACCCGCTCCGGGTCTCGAAAGAAATGCAGCGAAAACCAGCACAGAAGCAGAAAAAGCAATGCCAGAGGCCAGCAGTGCAGGATTGCAAAAACAAGGGCGGCCAGGCCCAACAGGCCGATACAGGGCCAGCCTTCGGGCGTGATACCGCAGTGGGCGGGACGCATACGAACCCCCATCCGGCTAAGGTTGCAACAACAGATAAGGATAAAGTATATCTTGCTGCGCCACACAAGGCAAGCGTCCCACCGCTTGTCTTACAGGCCGAACCTGCACAGGCACGGCAGCCCCTGCGAATGGCTCAGGATTTCCGCTTGACAAGGCAGCCAAGCCGGGCTATGAGCAAGCCCTTGTTGTTATCGTACCATCATTCTGGAGGAAAGAATGCCCACCATCAATCAGCTTATCCGCATTGAGCGGAAGGCCGTGGTGAAGCGGAAAAAGACCCCCGCCCTGCAGGCCTGCCCGCAGCGTCGTGGCGTTTGCACCCGCGTGTACACCACCACTCCCAAAAAGCCCAACTCGGCC